>JASHVP010000163.1 GCA_030044475.1 Thermoplasmata archaeon
AGGAAGGCGGGAAGGGCGCGGCCTTGCTGCGGGACGTTCGGGTACGCGGACGCGGTGCCCGCCATCTACCGCCCCCGCACGGTCCGACGCGCCCAATAGACCGCGAACAGGAAGAGCGCGGACGCCTCGACCACGAGACCCCCGATCGCCGGTGGGCCTCGCCGGGCGTGAGCGCGGTGACGCCGGTGATCCACTGCATGAGCGAGGAGGCGGCGCTGGGAGGCATCAGCAGGGCGACCGGGTGCAGCGCCTCCGGGAAGAAGGCGAGCGGGTAGAACACCGGCGGCAGGACCCCGAAGACGTTGAAGAAGAGGCTCGAATAGGCCCAGATCGCCCGGTTGTCCCGGAACGCCGTCGAGAAGACGTAGCCGATCGACGCCGCGGAGAACCAGACCGCCACGCAGAGACCGAACAGCACGAGGATCTCCGTCGCCGAGAGCGGCACGAATACGGCCGCGAGGACCCCGACGACGATCACCGGCCCGACGTAGACCGTGAGGATCCCCGCCGACATCCCGAAGAAGTACGCCTCGGGCGACAGCGGGCCCGCGAGGTACAGGTCGTTCGCCTTGTGGTCGATGCGGACGTAGGCGGCCTCGTTCAGCACCCGCGCCCCCATCTGGAACGTCGAGAAGATCACGGCCCCGACGAGGGCGACCCCGATGAGGCCCGGATTGAGGATCCAGACGAACACCAGCAGGACGCCCTGGACGACCATCGAGGTCGCCATCGCGAGCTCCTCGTGGGCCTGGACGAGGACCTCGGTCCAGTAGAACGCCGGGAACCCGCGGAACGGGCGCGGCGCGTCGGCCGCCTCAGTCCTCATCGATCGACCTCCCGACGACGCGCAGGAACGCCTCCTCGAGCGTCACCGGCCCGACGGTCGCGGTGAGCTGGGCCCGGACCGCGACGTCCATCAGTTCGCCGAGTCGCTCGGGAGCGACGATCACGCTGAGCGAGTCCCCGTCGGGGACGCACTCGCCGAACGTGCGGAACCGGTCGATCTGCGGGGCGCCCCGGAGCAGCAGGACCTTCAGCGTCCCGCCGACGGCGCGCTTCAGGTCCTCCGCGGTGCCGCTCACGAGCACGCGGCCCCGCTCGACGATGTAGAGCCGCTGGCTGAGCGCCTCCGCCTCGTCGAGGTAGTGCGTGGTCAGGAGGATCGTCGACCCGCGCTGCGTCAGGAGGCGCAGCGACGACCAGACCGACCGGCGGGCGAACGGGTCCATCCCGATTGTCGGCTCGTCGAGGAAGAGGAGCGGCGCCTCGGTGGCGATCACCGTGGCGACCATCGTCCGCTGCCGCTGCCCGCCCGAGAGCGTGATCGCCAGGCGGTCGGCGACCTCCATCAGCCCCATCCGCTCGAGGGACTCCTCCGTGCGGGCCTTTCCGGTCTCCCGGCTCAGGCCGCGCGCGCGCAGGTACGTGTAGACCTGTTCGCGCGGGGTCAGGTGGAAGAACGGCTTCCCTTCCTGCGGCACGACGGCGATGTACGGCCGCGCCCGGTCGGGCGTCCGGTCGACGTCGAAACCGAAGACCCGGATCTCCCCGGAAGTCGGCCGGAGGAGCGTCGACGCGATCTTCAAGAACGTCGTCTTCCCGGCGCCGTTGCGACCGAGCAGCGCGACGCGCTCGCCGCGCCGCACGTTCATCGAGACCCCGGCGAGCGCCTCGACCTCGGGCGCCCCCTTCGTCCGGTACACCTTGCGGAGGTTCCGGCTCCACAGCGCCTCGTCCGTCACGGGGCGAGACCTCCGCGCCCCGGGAGCGTGGCCCGGAGGCCGCCCCGCGCGACCTTCAGCCCCACCCGCCGCCGCGCCCGACGCCGCCCCAGCCGACCTCATCGGACGGTCCCCGGCCCGGCGGACGCGCCGTCGGGGGGGCCGTCGTCCGAACCGTCCGGTCCGTCACGATCGTTCTCCTCGGGGCGTCGACCTGAGAACCTCCCATAAGGTCTTCCCGAGCGCGGAAACTCTCCGCCCGAGCCGGGCTACGGGGACTTCTTCGACTCCTCGTCCTTCAGCAGCTCGTCCTCGGCCGCGATCTCCGGCAGCTCGCGCGTCCCGCTGAACGTCTCCGGCAGCTCGGTCGAGCGCAGTCCCTTGGCCCGCGCGAGGTCGACGGGAGCGAGGTCCGGGGCGCTCGTCTTCCAGCAGAGCCGGGAGAGCGGGCGATAGATCCCGGCGGGGATGCCGATCGACGCGCCGATCCGCCGGACGTCGTCGCGCGTCAGCTCCCCGATGGCGGCGAGGACGAAGAAGTAGACGACAAAGCCGATCACGACGGCGGCGAGCAACTCGTACCAGGTGCTCACCGGGAAGAGGTGGAAGTGATTGAGCAGCCAGAGGGCGGTGAACGATCCCGCCGCGCTCCCGGTGATCCCGACGATCGACCAGGGATGGATGTGGACCCGGATCAGGGTCTCCATGAAGTAGGTGTTGAGCGCCAGCGCCGCCGCCGAGGAGAGGAGGACCGCGATCGAACCCGCGACGATCCCCGGTTCGATGGCGAACGGCCCCCACGGGGGCATGATGAGGGCGACCGCGACGAACAGGACCGTCACCTGCGTGCTCGTGATGTACAGCTCGAGCCGCTGTCGGCCGATCGCGTTGATGCTCGACTGGATGATCTGGCTCAGGGCGAGCGGGATCGCGCCGACGACCAGAATCGCGAGCGGCAATTGGCCCGCCCCGGCGTATGCGGCGTTCGCGAAGACGTTGAGGAAATTGTACCGGTAGGTCACGAGGGCGACGACGCCCGGGACGAGCAGCATCGCCGAATATCGTAACGCCTGCCAGGTGCCGCGACGCACGGCCTCGTACCGCTCCTGCTTGTGCAGCCCGGCGATGTACGGGAACAAGGGGGTCGTGACGGCCGACGGGAGCGACAGGACGAGGATCCGCCAGCCGTTCGCGGCGAGGAAGATCGACAGCTGGACGCGGCCGAGACCCGCCCCGACGATGAGCGGGATCATGTTCGTCACGAGATAGTTGAGCATGAGGCTCCCCATCAGCGGCCACGCGAAGCGGAAGAGGCGCGACCCCTCGGGCCAGGAGAACCGCTTCATCCGCGGCCAGAGGGCCGGGATGCTGTAGAGGGCGGACGACGAGGCCCCGATCGCGTACGCGAGGGTGATCCCCTCGATCGACTTCACGTAGTACGCGACGTAGATCAGGACCGGCAACCGGACCAGCGCCTCGACGAGCCCGGGGTACTGCGCCTTCAGAGAGTTGCCGAGGCCGATGAACATCTGGTTGTAGACCGTCGAGAACGACCAGAGCAACGGAAGCGCGAGGAAGATCCCGATCGACAGCAGCTGCTGCGGGTTCTGGGCGAGCTGGTCGCCCGAGATCGGGATCGGGGCGATGGCGAAGATCATCAACCCCGCGGCCCCGACCATCAGCATCCGGACGAACAGGTACGTCGTCGTGTTGTCGAGCGGCGACTTGCCCCGGGCGAGGTAGAACGTGTACGCCGTGCCGAGCCGGAGGTCCCCGACCCCGTTGATCGAGGAACCGATGAGGAGGAACAGCTGCGCCGTGCCGAGGAGCGCGCGCCCTTCGACCGAGATCCCGATCTGCTTGTAGAGGGCGATGCTCCCGATGACACCGATGAACTGGATCGCGAGGCTCGCCGCGAAGACGGCGCCCGAGCTGAGGGTCAGGGAGAGGGCCTGTTGCGGCACATCGGGGACGCTGCGGGGCGACTCGCTCGTTGTGCCCGATGCCCCCACGGGTGACCGGGGGGCGATGACGGGCACCGGCACTTATTCCCGTCGCTCTACCGGGGCTCTGCGGTCACGCGCCCGGCCGCGACGTCGGGGGAAGGTCGTCCGTCCGTCGCTCGTACAGCTCGACCCAGACGCCGTCGGGGTCGGCGACGAACGCCAGCCGCACGTCCCCCTCGGCGAACGCCGGGATCCGGACCTTCCCACCGAGCGCGACGAGCCGCCGCACGACGGCGTCGAGCTCCTCGACGCGGAACCCCAGGTGGTCGAGCTCGTCCCCCTCGCGGTACGGCGGGTCGCCGGGGTAGTAGTTCAGCTCGAGCTTCGCGCCGGATCCCGGGTCCGTCAACTCCAGCCAGACTCCGCCCGCGGCCATGCGTCCCGTAGAGCCCCGGCGGAGCCCGAGCCCCTCGGTGTAGAACCGGACCGATCGCTCGATCTCCCGCACCCGGATGCCCGCATACTCGAGCGTCATCGATCGGACTCGGCCCGGCGGCGCCGCGCCTCCCGGCGCGGCTCCCGGGCCGGAGGGGGATGGGAGCACGGGGATTTGAACCCCGATATGCGGGTC
>JASHVP010000164.1 GCA_030044475.1 Thermoplasmata archaeon
CGACCACGAGGCCGATGACCAGGCCGACGACGAGGAGCGCGACGAGCGCGGCGATCGGGATCGCGTCCGACGGGGAGCTCGAGGTCGTGGTGCTGGTCGGGGTCGGGGCGAAGACGGCGACCTCGCTCACCGGCCCGGCGACCGTGATCGTGGTGGACGCGAGCGCCCCGGAGTAGGCGCCGGTCCCGGTCCCCTGCCAGCCCACGAAGACGTAGCCGGCGTTCGGGGTGGCCGTCAACGTGACCGTCGACCCGTTCGTGTCCCAGGCGGTCGTCGGCGTGGCGCTGCCGCCGGTCGACGTCGACACCGAGACCTCGTACTCGAGGGTGAACGTCACGGTGCCGGTCCCGGTCTGCGTGACGTCCTCGGGCACCGAGCCGTTGTCCTGCGGGACGTACTCGACCCCGGCGGACGGGCTGACGATCGGCACCTTGAGCGTGTACGAGCCGTTCAACCCGGCGAACGTGAGCGGCCCGACGCCGCTCGTCGCCAGGCTGCCGATCGACCCGCTCCAGGACGTGTCCGGCGGGAGCCCGATCGGCGTCAGCGTGAGCGTGTACGTCCGGGGCACGGGCGGCACGTACGGCGCGAACACCGCGGTCTCGGAGACCGGTCCCGCGAGGGTGATCGTGATCGACGCGGTCGTCGCGTTCGACGACCCCGCGCCGGTTCCGACCCAGCCGACGAAGACGAAGTTCGGGAGCGGGGTCGCGGTCAGGGTCACGGCCGCGGACTCCCAGTAGGTGCCGGGGGCCAGGTTGACCGAGCCGTTGGCCGACGGGTTCACCGTCAGGGCGTACTGGGCGGTGAACGCGATCGTGAGCGAGCCGTTCCCCGTCACGGAGAGGGTGCCGCTCGCGAGGGTGAGCGACGACGAGATGCTCGTCACCGCGTACTGCACGCCGATCGTCCCGTTCGGGGTGGCGGTCGCCGCGGAGACCGCGTAGCTGCCGAGGGCGAGCCCCGCGATGTCGAACGGCGGCGCGGCGGTGTAGCCGGCCGCCCCGAGGTAGACGGTGACCGCCGTCCCGGCCGGGAGGCCGGTGGCGGTGACGGAGAGCGTCGCCCGCGGGAGGATCGCCGCGAACGTGGCGACCTCCGTGACCGGCCCGTCGACGGTGACGTTGATCGTCGCCGTCGTCGCCGACCGCGAGCCGGGTCCGCTCCCCGACCACCCGACGAACGTGTAGCCGGGGTCGGGCGTCGCCGTGAGGGTCACCGAGCCGCCGGCCCGGACCCACTGGCTGCCCGGCGAGACGGTCCCGTTCGCCGGGGTCGCGACGTCCAGCCAGTAGAGCGAGCCGAAGTTGGCGACGACCGTCGCCGGCCCGGAGAGGTCGAGCGCGCCGCCGGGCGCGATCGTGTACGGGCTCTCGTTCTCCGCGTACGGGGTGACGGAGAAGCCGAGCAGGTGCGCCCCGACGCCGGCGTCGCCGTAGACGTCCGACGCGTTCAGGGTCGGCCCGGGCGAGCCGCCGGTCAGGTAGAGCGTCGTGCCGGACGGCACGACCCCGTACTCCCGGCTGCCGAGGTCGAGCCCCCACCCGGTCGCGCTCGCCGGGAGGCCCGACGCCGAGAACGTGACCGGGAACGTCGCCGACGAGTCCGGCCCGAGCCGGAACGTGACCGAGATGTTCGCCTGCGGCGCGACGACGGGGGACGGCACGCTCGGCGTGCCGATCCACGACATCGTCGCGTTGTACGGCACCGTCCAGATCGTGAAATTCTCCGGACCGAACGACCCCGAGACGGTCAGGGTCGTGTTCGTGGTCGCGGCCGTCGTGTTCCCGACGGTCACGGTCCACGGGACGTTCGCCGGGAGACCGGTCTCGCGGAACGTGTACGGGTAGGTGATGTTGAAGCAGCCGTACGTGTAGTAGCAGACGTTCGTGATCGAGAACGACGCCGTCTCGTTCACGGGCCCGCGGACGACCGACGTCCCGTTCGGGGCCGTGGTGTTCCAGCTGCCCTGGCCCGTGCCGGTCCACGCGACGAACGTGTAGTTGTAGCAGAAGTAGCAGTACATCGGGAGCGCGGTGTCGTACGTCCCGTAGGCGATCGTGGAGTTCACCGGCACCCAGTCGACCCCCGGCGTCGGGGTGACGACGGCGTTGCCGCAGTAGTCCCCGAACGTGGCGCCGAAGCCGCAGTAGAACGGATAGTAGAGCGATCCCGGCGGGACCGTCAGGACGTTGACCTCCACGTTCTCGGTGAAGTTCACGGAGATGGTCGTGCTCGCGGCGAACGCCCCGGGCGACGCGACGGAGACGTTGGAGACGTACGTCTCCCCGTAGGCCGTCGTGTTGACCCACGGCACCGTCCACTCCTCGATCGAGCCGGGCGGGACGCCCGAGACGCTGAGCGTCGTCCCCGCGGTGCCGCCGCGCAGATTGCCGGAGAAGTCGACGGACCAGTTCGCGCCCGTCGGGAGACCGCTCTCGGTGTAGGAGACCGTGAGGCCGGTGCCGGTGAACGGCGCCGAGACGATCACCTGCGAGTAGGAGAACGTCGACGGGGCGTCACACGAATACGCGAGGTTCCCGGGGCAGACCTCCCACGTCCACGCCGCGTACGGCGTGCCGTTGAGGATCGTCATCGACGTCTGGACGCCGTCCCAGAGCGGGTAGTAGAAGTACGTCCCCCCCTGCCATGGCGTGAAGACCGTGAACGTCGAGCCGTTGTTCGACGACTCGAGGAAGAGGTCGGTCTGCAGGTAGCAGCCGGTGGAGACGCACGCGGAGTCGTTCGTGAGGGCGACGTCGACGTAGACGTTCCCCGCGGAGTCGGCCACGATCGACGGCGTGAAGACGTACTCATCGCTCGTGGCGGTGCCGTAGATCCCGAGCGTGGTGTCGAGCGGCTCGGACGCGGCGGACCAGGTCGCCCCCCCGTCGGTCGAATTCGAGATCCAGAGGTTCTCGAAGTACTCGTCGAGGTAGCAGTAGACGACCGAGAAGCAGAGCGTGCCGATCGCCCCGCCCGTGTACGCGACGTAGATCTCGTTCGTCGCCGGGTCGATCGCGATCGCCGGCTCCGGCGAGACGAGCCCGCCGTAGTAGGCGATCCACGACGCCCCGCCGTTCCAGTCGACCGGGACGGCCGGGTTGACGGTCGAGAGGGAGAACGAGGTGCCGTTGTCGCTCGAGCTCGCGACGACGATGCTCATCGTCGCCTCCAGGTCGTAGAGGTAGCCGCAGCCGGTGTCCTGGCAGAACAGACCGGTCTGGGCGCTGTAGTTGGTGGCGTACGTGACGAAGAGCGTCCCGGTCGCGTTGACCGCCATCGCCGGGCCGTAGGCGACCGACGAGTTGGTGCCGTCGGCGAGCAGGCCGGGCTCGACCGGGAGCTCCACCGGGGCCCCCCACGACGCGCCGCCGTCGGTCGAGTTGACGAGGTTGACCCCGAACGAGGGGCCCGGCGAGTAGATGTCGTCGATCTCCGGGTTCGTCCAGTTCGACCACGCCAGGTAGATCGTCTGGCCGTAGGCGGCGAGCGCGGGCTGCGCGGCCATGAACGAGGTGTAGTTGAGGTCCGTGTTCGACGTCGAATTGACGGCGAACGGGGCGGTCCAGGTCGTTCCGTTGTCGTAGCTCTCCGTGACGACCAGGCGGTCGTACGTCACGAAGCACGGGGCGAGCGCCGGGTAGTAGAGGTAGAACGCGCAGCCCGAGAGGGAGGTCATGTTGTACTGGATGTAGGCGAGCACCAGCGTGCCGTTGGAGAGCGCCGCGAGCGCCGGGAACATCGCGTCGACGTACTCGAACTGGTTCGCGCAGCCGGGGTTGTTGAGGTAGCTGGGCGCCGACCAGTTCGTGCCGCCGTTCGTCGAGACCGTGAACCCGATCTCCGTCTCGGTCAGGTTGTAATCGCCGGGGCACGCGCTCGTGTTCGTGAAGGAGGTGTACGCGGTCGCGAGCACCCCGGTCGACGTGGCGACGATCGCCGGGTCGCCGGTGTTGTTCATGCAGGTGGGGTACGGGTCGACGTAGTTGCAGGCCGGATTCGCGGCGGAGGCGGTCGGGATCAGGGCGTTCGTGAAGAACGACCCGCGACCGGACGAGGCGAGCGGGGCCGTCGCGTGGGGCGTCGTGGGGGCGCTCCCGGACGGGGCGGCGGCGAGCGGGGCGGCCCCCCCGATCGGGGGGGCCGACGCCGCGACCGGGGACGCGCCCGCCGTCGCGATCGACGGCAGCGCGAACGCCACGACGAGGAGGAGCGCGAGGGCGACGACGGAGCCGCGGACGAGCCGGGCGCTCATGCGGCACCTCCCCCGGAGGTCCCGCCGCCCGACCCTTTCCGCCCGAAGACGGCGTAGCCGACCCCGATCCCGACGAGGAGACCCACGGCCGCCAGGACCCCGATGCCGATCGGGGTCGAGATCCACGGCGTCGAGGAGCTGGAGGTGCTCGGGGCGGCGGCGAAGTCCGCGACCTCGGTGATCGGGCCGTTGACGGTGATCGTGTCGTTCGCCACGGTACCCGAGTACGCCCCGGTCCCGGTGCCCGCCCAGCCGACGAAGACCGAGCCGGAGGCGGGGGTGGCGGTGATCGCCACGGTGCTGTCGGCGGACCGGTAGGCCCCGCCGGACGGCGAGACGCTCCCGGAGCCCTCCGAGGAGATCGCCACCTCATAGGCGGTCGAGTACGCGAGGGGCACGGAGCGGTTCATGTCGAGGTCGATGCTCGCGGGCGGGTTCGTCGGCGTGTACCGCGCCCCGTGGTCCGGCGAGTAGGCGACCGCGACCGTGAGCGGGTAGGTGCCCGGCGGGAGCGCGCTGATGTTGATCCACTCCGACTCGGAGGCGTACGCCGTCCCGTTGACCGTGATCGACCAGGCGGTCCCGGCCACGAAGGTCGACGGCGCCTCAAAGCTGAGCGAGTAGTCGATCACGGGCGGGATCACCTGCGCGAACGTGGCGAGCTCCGTCACCGGTCCGGCCGGCACGACGTTAATCGTCTGCAGCGACCCGTTGTAGCTCCCGTCGCCGGTGCCGAGCCATCCGGTGAACGCGTAGCCGTTCGCGGGATAGGCGGTCATCGAGATGCTGCTCCCGGCCGCCACCCACTGCGACTGGTCCGACGGCGCGCCGTTGACGTCGATCGACCCGTTGCCGCTGACGTACGGCGTGACGAGGTACTCGGTGTGGAAGGCGACCGTCATGGTGGAGGCGCCGTTCGTGCAGACCGATCCGGGGTACGAGCTCGATCGGTACTCGACCCCGCTGCTCGCGCCGGCGACCCACGGGACCTGGACCGAGTACTGTCCGAGTCCGCCCGCGGTGCCGCACGCGTACAGGTCGGGGATCGAGAACGTCGGCTGGTCCGACGAGTAGCCGGTCCCGTTGAGCTCGACCGTCCAGGTCGTCCCCGCGGGCAGACCGGACTCCGTCACCGTGAGGTTGAACCGCGCGAGCGGGAGCGGCTGGAACGTCGCCGTCTCGCTGATCGGCCCGTTCGCGGTGATGTTCGCCGTCGCCGAATCGCCGGAGTACGACCCGGCCCCGGCGCCGACCCACCCGAGGAACGAGTAGGCGGCGTCGGTGGTCGCGGTGTACGAGGCGGTGGCGCCCGGGGCGAACCAGTGGCTGCCCGCGCCCGAGACCGCCCCGCCGACCGCGGCGGAGACGTCGACCCGGTACGTGACCGAGTAGCTGACCAGGTACGTCGACCCCGGCGTGACGCTAAGCGTCGGCCCGAAGCCGACGGCCTGGTACGCGACGGAGTCGTTGGCGGACGCCGCGACCGGGTACGCCCCGACGAGATAGGTGCCCGGCGAGCCGGAGACGTTGATCCACGGCGTCGACGAGCCGTACGCGGTGCCGTTGAACGTGATCTGCCAGTAGTCGCCGGCGGCGAGCCCGGCGGCGTGGAAGCCGATCGCCCCGGACGTGGCCCCGACGTCGATGTAGGTGGAGAAGTTCAGCACGACGTCGACGCTCACCGGCACCTCGACGGTCGAGGCACCGGTCGTGCCGAAGTACTCCCAGCCGGGCGTCGCGGAGACCGCCGAGACGTCCGTGAGCGAGTACGCGCCCGTGTAGACGTTCGACACGATCACGGGGTCCGGCGCCGTCCCGGAGTACGTCTGCCCGGCGAAGTCGAACGAGTAGGCCGTCCCGGACGGCAGGCCGCTCTCGGAGAACGTCACCGCGTACGACCCGAGGACGCCCAGGAAGAACGTCTCATTGATCGGACCGTCGAACGTGACGAGCGCGTTCGACGGAGTCCCGGTGTAGGACCCGTTGCCCGCCCCGTAGACGTACGAGATCGGGATGTCCGAGTCGACGTACTCGTAGAGGTCGAGGGTGGAGTTCGACGCGAAGAACCACGGGAACGACGGCTCTTCGTACGTGTCGTTGTACCAGGCCCCGAAGAACTCCTCGGTGTACCAGTCGAACTCGTAGTCCTGACCGGTCTGGGCATCGTAGTAGTAGAAGTCGAGGTAGATCTCCCCGATCCCCGTCGAGCTCAACCCGGTGAGGCCCAGCCCCGGCACTGCGACCCCGAACCCGTAGTAGATCGAGAACGAGATGGTGACGTTGAACGAGAAGTAGAACGCGTACTCGTCCGGGACGCCCACGATGCCGAAGTATTCGGTCCAGGAGCTGATCGACACCGGCGGCGAGGAGACGTACACCGTGCTCCCGTACGGGAGGTTCAGGATCTCGATCGTGGGGGTGCTCGCGGTGAAGACGTTCCCCGAGATCGACAGCGTCCACGGCGTCCCGGCCGGGAGGCCGGTCTCGGTGAAGTTCACGGCGAGGGGCGCGGCGGTCGACGGGAACGCCGCGATCAGGACCGAGTTGTACGAGTAGTTGTACCAGTAGTCGTAGATCTGCGGCGTGGCCGAGTAGTTTTGGTATTGGCCGAAGGAGAACGTGTACGTGGTGGCGCCGGCGTAGACGGCCACCGGCCCGGCGGAGGTCACCGTGATCGCGGAGGTCAGCCCGAGCCACTCGTCCTGCGCGTCATAGACGTATGCGTCCGCGACCGCGACCGGGTACGTGCTCCATCCGATCCCGTTGGCGCTCTCCCCGATCCAGTACGACGGCGCGTCCTCGAAGACCGGGTTGCATCCGGTGCACGAGTAGGTCTCGTTGAGCCACTGGAAGGAGACGTACACCTCCCCGTTGGCCGCGACCGTGAGATCCGGCTCGTTCACGTAGTCGTAGTCGTAGCCGTCGGACGACTCCGGCTCGATGATGTGGGAGCGCACCCAGGTCGCCCCCCCGTTGGTCGAGACGGCGTCGAACAGCGCGGACCCGTATCCGATGTCGTTGGAGGAACCGCTACCGGACTCGTTGCTGATCGCCGGATTCCACGTGTAGTAGCCGGCGACCCACGCGACGTAGATCGTCGACGGATTGGTCGGGGAGAAGCTGACGGTCGAGACCGGGCCCCAGTCGTAGAGGCCCCAGATGCAGTAGTACTCGATCGGGTTGTAGTAGCTGCAGGCCGACTCGCCCGCGAACGGCGTGACGGTGACCGGACCGACCCAGCTCGAGCCGTTGGTCGTCGACGTCGCGACGACGATCGCCCCGCCGTAGTCGTAGCAGTAGCCGTAGTAGATGACGCACGTCCGGTTGGTGGAGTACGAGATCGCGAGGGCGCCGGTCGCGTTCACCGCGATCGCGGGCGACTCGGCGGTGTAGTCCTCCGACGCGTTCTGCCCGGGCAGGTTGTAGGGACCCAGCCACGAGGCGCCGCCGTTCGACGACGCGATCAGCTCGACCGACTCCGGATAGGTCGCGTTCGGCGAGTAGCTCGTGGAGAGGAGCGTCAGGTTGGTCGCGTTCTGGACGTTCTCGTAGACGATGTAGACGGAGTCCCCGAACGTGGCGATCTTCGGGTTCGCGATGTTCGCTCCGGCGATCGTCAGCGTGGTGACGTTCGTGAAGTTAGCGCCGTCGTCGGTCGACTCGGTGAAGCCGAGCGCGTCCGTCGTCCGGTTGTTGTAGCCCGGTCCGATGACCGGGTACGAGGCGTTCGTCGCGTTCTCCTCGACGAAGGCGCCGTACAGCGTCCCGGTCGACGACAGGGCGAACGACGGTTCGATCGAGTTGACGTAGGCGCAGGTGTCGTTGGCGATCTCGACCGGCGACCCGAACGTCGTCCCCGAGTTGCTCGAGGTCACGAAATCGACCACGCTCGTGACGGTCTCGTTCACCAAGAGGCACGGCTGGGTCACCGACTGGTTCGTCAGCGCCGAGTACCCGACCCCGATATCGGTCCCGCCGAACGAGACGACCGATGGATACTGCGGACCGTTGATGCAGTCGTTGAAGTAGAGGTATTCGAGGTACGAGGGACTGTTGTTGAAGAAGTCCGTGTCCGTCTGGCAGACGGACTGGTTGTCCGGGATGGACGCGAACGCGGCGTTCTCCGCGAAGAACGTGCCGTTCGCGGTCGTGGTGTTCGCACCCTGCGCCGGGTGGACGCTGGCCACGGCGGGGGTCGTCGTCGCCGGGGCGGCCGGCGTCGGGTGATCCGTCGCGCCGGCGGCCGGGGCGGCGGCGCCGACCGCACCCATCCCGAACGAGAGGACCAGGAGGGCGCTGAACAGGAGGGCCACTTCGACCCGGTTCGGACGAAGGCGGCGCAAGGCGGACCACGGCGACGGCTGCACGAACGCCGCCGAGGGGGTCGGCCGTTAAATACCGCTAGACTCGAGCCATCGGCGCTCGGCCCGGGCCGGCGGCGACCGGGCCCCGGGACGCCGACGCTCCCGTCGGAGGGTTTATAGGCCGCCCGCCGCTCGACGACCCGTCCCGGCTTAGCTCAGTGGTAGAGCGGGGGACTGTAGGCGCGACTGCCGGGCAACCGGCGGCCCCCGTGGAGATCCTCAGGTCGCCTGTTCGAGTCAGGCAGCCGGGACTGAGGATCGGGCGGCGACCGCAGCGGGGAACCCGTCGCGCACGGTCGGGTACTGCAACCGGACCCCGAGGCGGTCGTGCATCGCGCGGTTCCGGGCCCGTCGCGACGAGGCGAAGGTCTCCACGTTCGCCGCCCCGACGACCAGTGACGCCGCCCATCCGGAGACGGTGCGCCGGGGCGTCGGCGTTCCGAGCGCGCCCGCGAGCAGCGCCTGCCACTCCGCCTGCCGCATCGGCTCATCGTCGACGATGAGGAACTCCTGCCCGACCGGGGCGGCCTCGACCGCGGCGCGCACCGCCGCCCCAACGTCGGACGCCGCGATCAGCGACGAGAAGTTCGTCCCCGGGCCGATCCGCACGCCGCGACCGCGCCGCTGCCGGTCGGCGAACGCCGGGAACCAGCCGGACGTTCCATAGATCAGCCCCATCCGGAGGGTAACCAGGGGAAGCCCGTCGTCGCCGGCGGCCCGGGCGAGACGCGGGCGGACGAGCGAGCTCAGGCGGGAGTACCCCCGGGGCTGGGCGGCCTTGGGGGCGGTCTCGTCGAACCAGGCGTCCCCCGTCCGGACGTACTCCTCGAGCCCTCCGAGCGCGACGAACGACCGGAGCGGAGGCGCCCGCGCCCGGATCTCGCCCAGCAGCGCGTCGAGCATCGCCAGACGGTGCTCGGCCCCGGAGCGGGCCGCCCGGACGGTGAAGCGGGGCGGCATGGGGACCTGGATGGCGTCGACCACGGAGGTCGCCCCGTCGAGGGCGGCGGCCCAGTCGCCGCGACCGCCCAGCGCCCCGACAATCGGCTCCCCCCCGGCCGCTCGGACCCGCTCCGCCGCGTCCGGCGAGCGCACGAGGCCCCGGACCCGGTGCCCGCCGGCGACCAGGGCGTCGACCGACGCCCGGCCGACGAGGCCGGACGCGCCGACCACGAGGACGGTCTCGGGCATCGTCCGGGCAGAGGAGCGCCCGCTTAGGCTTGGTGCCCGGGCGAGCGGGGACTGCGGTTGTCGGGATTCGAACCCGAGTAGGTAGCTTGGGAAGCTACCGTCCTAACCACTAGACCACAACCGCTCGGGCCCGGGAGGGGGCGCGCCTCTTACGGTTTGTGCGAGCCGGTCAGAGCAGGAGGCCGACCGACTCCGAGGGGATCGAGGGAGCGGTCGCCAGCAGGTCGTCGTTCGAGACGAGCCGTTCCGCGGCGCGGCTCACGAACCCGGCCTGCTGCAGGATGCGGCGCGCCCGGGCGAGGTCGTTCGCGGAGATCGCGACGAGCGACTGGTTCCCCTCCCGCGCGACGAGGATCGCGACGCTGGTGACGTTCACCTTCTCGCGGGCGAGCGCCTCCAGCACCTTGAGGAAGCTGCCGGCCCGGTCCTCAAGGCGGACCGCGAGCATCTCGCGGACCTCCGCGTCGTAGCCGGCGGTCGACAGGAGCCCGAGGGCCCGGTCCGGGTCGTTGACGACCAGGCGGACCCGCCCCTTCCCTTCGGCCGAGTCGACGCTGATCGCGGCGAGGTTGATCCGTTCCTTGGCGAGCGTCCGCGCGACCCCCGCGAGGGCCCCCGGCCGGTTCGGCAGGGTGAGGGAGATCTCCCGGAGCGCCATCCCGCCCGAGGGATGGACGGGCGGGACTAAAGGCGTACTCCCGCGCCGCGTCTGGAACGCGCGCGCTCGCGCAGGTTTTTATAGGCGAATCGGGCCTAAATTTTGCTGCCCGCGGGGACCTCCCCCGGGCCCGGTCGTGGATGGGGGGCAGCGAGGTCTCGAACGTGCGACGGCGCTTCGCGCGCACCCGCCGGTTCCGCCGCTCCCGTCGCGGGGTCGTCTCGGTGATCGGGACGCTGCTGGCGCTCCTCGTCTTCTTTGCGCTCTTCGGCATCTTCATCACGCAATATCTGCCGCTCTGGATGGTCGACAACGAGGAAGCGTTCACCGCCCAGGCCGAGGCGTCGTTCGCGCTCCTCAAGTCGAACATCGACTCGCAGTACGTCCTCGGCGGTCCGCCCGCGCTCGGGACGCCGTTCACGATCAGCTCCCAGGCGGTGCCGCTCCTCGCCCAGCCGACCGAGGCGACCCTCCAGTTCCTGCCCACGACCTGCCCGGGCGGGTTCTACGCGAAGGGGGTCACGGGCGCGACGGCGTCGAACTACGGCCAGCCGGTGAACTCGAGCGAGTGCGTCTTCGCGAACATGACGATGACCGCCGGGCCGGGCAGCTCGGGGTACCTCAGCCAGCGGATCGCGAGCGGGGTCGTCGAGATGATCCTGCCGAACCGGTACTACGCGGCGCAGACGTTCTACATGGAGGACGACGCGGTGATCCAGGAGCAGCCGGGCGGCTTCGAGCTGATGGACCTCGCCCCGCCGCTGAACATCACGCACACCGCCGGGAACACGTCGATCTCGGGGTCGCTGCTCCAGATGGTCGGCAATTCGTCCATCGTGCTCGGCCAAGGGTCGGAGTTCGTCTACTCCCACCTGCGCTACGCGTCGACCGTCACGTCGATCGGGACGTTCGTGAAGACGAACTCCTCCTACCTTCCGTTCAAGTTCACCTTCGAGATCGGCACGCAGTACCCGTGCGCCTGGTGGGGGTTCCTCTCCAACCTGACGAAGCAGAGCGGGCTTTCGAGCGGGAACATCACGCTGTCGCCGGCGACGCCGTACCCGCTCACCACCTGCCTCGCCCTCGGGGGCGTGACGCAGGTCCTCAAGGTGACGGTGTCGAACGTGAACTACCTCTCGTACTACAACGCGGGCGTCCAGATCGTGCTGGGCGTCGGGGGGACGTGAGCCGATGGCCAGTGGCTCGGTCCGGGTGAAGATCCCGCGGACGGCCTCCGGCGGCGGGGAGCCGTCGCCCCTCGCCGGCGGGGCGGCGCGCCCGCTCGAGACGCCGACCGACGTTCCCGGGACGTTCATCACCGCCATGCCGCCGCTCCCCGAGCCGACGATGCGCGAGCTCGAGGTGAGCGCGGTCAACCCGCCGTACTCCTACTCGCGGGTCACCTACAACGACCGGAACAAGGAGTTCCTGTACGAGGCGATCGAGCCGCAACTCTCCGCCCACGAGAAGCAGCTGGTCGACCACGTCAAGACGACGCTCACGAAGATCCTCGGCAGCGAGGTCGTCAGCCTGTCGACCGCGGACAAGCGCGCCTACCTGCGCGGCGAGACGGAGGAGTACTTCCGCTCCCGCGGGATCTCGCTCTCCCCGCTCTCGACCGAGCGGATCATCTACTACGTGCTGCGCGACTTCGTCGGCTACGGGCCGGTCGACGCGCTGATCCTCGACCCGGAGGTCGAGGACATCTCGTGCGACGGCGTCGACGTCCCGCTGTTCATCTTCCACGGAAAGTACGAGTCGGTGAAGACGAACGTCGTCTTCGCGGACGAGGAGGCGTTGAACTCGTTCATCGTCATGCTCGGGCAGCGGTGCTCGAAGGCGGTGAGCGTCTCCGCTCCGATCCTGGACGGGACGACCCCCGAGGGCCATCGGGTCCAGGCGACGTACGCCCGCGAGATCACGACCCGCGGGGCGAGCTTCACGATCCGTCGGTTCAAGGAGCGGCCGTTCACCCCGGTCGACCTGGTCGCGATGGGGAGCGCGAGCGAGGAGATGGTCGCCTACTTCTGGCTCGCGGCCGAGCAGGGCGAGTCGGTGATCATCTGCGGCGGGCCGGCGGCCGGGAAGACCAGCACGCTCAACGCGATCGCGCTGTTCATCCCGCCGACCTCGAAGATCGTCTCGATCGAGGACACCCGGGAGGTGAACCTCCCGCACGAGAACTGGATCCCCGGCGCCACGCGGAGCGGGACCGGCGACCGGGGGGCCGACGGCAAGGCCGCCGGGGAGGTCGACATGTTCGACCTCGTGCGGGCGGCGCTGCGGCAGCGGCCGAACTACATCGTGGTCGGGGAGGTCCGCGGCAAGGAGACGTACACGATGTTCCAGGCGATGGCGACCGGCCACACCACCTACTCGACGATGCACGCCGACAGCGTGAAGTCGATGGTGAACCGGCTCGAGAACCCGCCGATCAACACCCCGCGGATCCTGCTCTCCGCGCTCAACAACGTCATCATCCAGATCCAGGCCCGGACGGAGAAGGGCGTCGTCCGGCGCCTGAAGCAGGTGCTCGAGATCGTCGGCTTCGAGCCCGAGACGAACGAGCTGATCACCAACACCGTCTACGAGTGGGACCCGGCGACCGACACCTTCGTCTTCAAGGGCCACTCGTTCCTGTTCGACAAGATCACCGAGCTGAAGAACTACACCGCCGAGGAGATGGACGCGGAGTTCCAGCGCCGCGCCTCGGTCATCCGCTACCTCGTCCAGAACCAGACCACCGACTACCGGCAGCTCTGGCGGACGATCGCGCAGTACTACAAGGACCCGAACGAGGTCATGGCCCGGATCCGGGCGGCCGGCCCGCCGCCCCCGGCGGGGTGAGGCGCGGTGCCCGCCACCTCCACCCCCGGCGCGACCCCGACGGTCCGTCGGGTCGCCCGCGCGCCCGTCGACCCGAACGCCGCCACCCCGCCCCGGCCGGTCCGCCTGAAGCGCGGCGAGCAGCCGAGTCCGTCGTCGCTGAACGGCTTCCAGCGGTGGGCGTGGCGGACGTTCCGCGACCGCGTGCTGGCCCGCCCGCCGGACCCCGCGCTCGAGGACAACCTGCTGAAGGCGCACATGCGGGTGCGCGCCGACGAGTACATGGCCCAGGTCTACGCGACGACCCTGATCGTCGGGATCGTCACGGTCGCGGCCGGCGTCGGGGTCGGCGTGCTGTTCCTCCTCTCCGGCCAGTTCTTGATCGGGCTCCTCCTGCTCGTTCTGCTCCCGCTCCTGGGGCCGGTCGGGACGTTCTTCGCCCTGCAGGGGACCCCTGCCTCGAAGGCGAAGGAGCGGGGCCGCAAGATCGACCGGAAGATCTCGCCCGCGATGAGCTTCGTCTCGGCGATGGCGTCGGCCGACGTCAACATCGACCAGATCTTCAAGGAGCTCGCGCGCCAGAAGATCTACGGGGAGGTCGCGGAGGAGGCGGCGTGGATCACGCGCGACACCGAGCTCCTCGGCGTCGACATCCTGACCGCGATCCGCAACGGCGCCCAGCGGAGCCCGTCGAAGCGGTTCCAGGACTTCCTCCAGGGCGTCGTGACCACCGCGACCAGCGGCGGGCAGCTGAAACCGTACTTCCTGCTCAAGGCGGAGCAGTACGAGCGCGAGAACAAGCTCGAGCAGCTCCAGCGCGTCGAGACGATGGGGCTCCTCGCCGAGACGTTCGTGACCGTCGTCGTGGCGTTCCCCCTCTTCCTCGTCATCATCATCGCGATCTTCGCGATCATCGGCGGCGGCGGGGCGTTCATGATCGACGTCCTGTGGGGGATCGTCGGCGCGATGATCCCGCTCGCCCAGTTCGGGTTCATTTTCTTCATGTACACGCTCGCGCAGGAGATGGGGTAACCGACCGATGGCGACCGCGAACGCTCCGCAGTCCGTCCGCAAGGTGAAAGCGCTCCCGACCGCCTCGACGGCGAAGGAGGGCGGGATCCCGCGCGAGATCTGGTGCCTTCTCGGGGGCGGCGTCGCCGCCGGGGCGCTCTGGGTCATCGCGGTCCTCAACTACGTCGGCACGTTCAACATCGAACTGCGACCGGGCGAGGGGACGGGCGCGAACCCGGCGATCGACTTCTTCGTCCTCGGGCTCCTCTGCCTGATCGCCCCGTACGGGTTCGCGATGACCGCGAAGCTGCGGCGGATCGCGAAGATCGAGGAGCGCCTGCCCGACTTCCTGCGGGACGTCGCCGAGGCCGGCCGGTTCGGCATGACGCTCCCGGACGCGATCGTCGTCGCCAGCACCGGGCGCTACGGCCTCCTGACCGCCGAGATCAAGAAGATGGCGAGCCAGCTCGAGTGGGGCGTCCCGGTCGCGACGGCGCTCCGCCTCTTCGAGGAGCGGGTCCCGACCCCGCTCGTCCAGCGCGTCGTCTCGATCGTCACGCGGGCGAACGAGGCCGGCGGGAACGTCGCGGACGTGCTCACGATGGTCGCCCACGACACCCGGGAGACCCAGCTCGCGATGCAGGCCCGCCAGATCTCGATGCTGACCTACGTGACGGTCATCTACATCGCGTTCTTCGTGTTCATCGTCACGATCTACATCATGGCGGCGGTCTTCCTGCCGCAGATGATCACCGCCGGCCAGGGCGTCGCCTCGTCGTCCCTCTCCGGCTCGGGCGGCGTCTCGCTGCAGTTCCAGTTCGTCCCGATCCTCTTCCTCGCGTTCATGGTCGCGGTCATCGTCCACGCGGTCGGCGACGGCGTGATGGCGGGCGTCCTGTTCAACGGCCGCCTCGCCGAGGGGCTCCAGCACGCGACGATCATGCTGACGGTCGGCTGGCTGATCATGCGGTTCATGGTGCCGATCCTGAACGTCTAGGCGGGAGGAGGACGGTTCGATGGCAGGCGAGGCAGCGACCCCGACGTCCGACGACGACGCGACGGAGATCCCGTCCTCGAAGGGCGGCGGGTCGTTCTCCCCGTGGCTCCGCATGGGGGCCAAGCTTCGCCGGGGCCGGGCGGAGCCGCGCCCGGTGAAGCTCGCGCGGCTCGGCGTCTCGGGCCAGGGCGCCGAGGGGGAGGTCACCCCGGTGCCGCCGCTCTCCGACCCGGCGATGAAGGAGCTCGACCTCGCGCCGATCCGGCCGGGGTTCTCCTACGTGCGGATCAGCTACCACAACACCCGCAACGAGTACCTCTACGAGGTGATCGAGCCGCCGCTCTCCTCGCTCGAGCGGGAGCTGACCGACCGGCTGCGCGTCGTCCTGATCGACGGCTTCGAGTCGCTCCCCGAGAACGACCCCGAGACGAAGCGCCGCGAGCTCCGCCGGATGGTCGACGACCAACTGCTCGCCTGGGAGCTCGCCCCGAGCCCGACCACGAAGGGCCGGATCCTCTACTACCTCGAGCGGGACTTCATCGGCTACGGCCTGGTCGAGGTCCCGATGACCGACACCGAGGTCGAGGACATCTCGTGCGACGGGGTCGGGATCCCGCTCTA
>JASHVP010000165.1 GCA_030044475.1 Thermoplasmata archaeon
ACGGGGGCGTCGCCGGCGACGGCGGAGAGGGGGGCGAAGCGTACGGCGGCGCCGTCTACTCGACCGGACCGACGTTCGTGAACGTTACCGACTTCGGCGGCAACACGGCGACCGGGGGCGGCGGCGGCGGGGGAGGTGCCGGGGGATACGGCGGCGAGGGAGGATCCACACCCGGCGGCACGGAAGGGGGGGCCGGAGGATACGGAGCGACGCCGGTCTCGGGTGGGAACGGCGGCGCGGGAGGCACCGCGGGCCGAGGCTCGGTCTCGGTCGCGGGAGGGGCCGGAGGAGCGGCGGCGTCCGGGGCCCCCGGCGGGGAAGGAGGGTCCGCCGGAGGCGCCGACCTGTACGCCGGCGGGTACCTCGCGGCGTTCTTGGACGATTTCAGTTCTGGCTCGACGCTGACCGGTGGACCCGGCGGCACCGGTGGCGGCGGAGGGACCGGAGGGGGCGGGGGGCCCGGCGCGACCGGGGAGACCGGCGGGACGGGAGGTTCCGGCGGAACCGGCGTGGCGGGGAACGGCGGGACCGGCGCTCCCGGGTCGAAGGGGAACGGCACCGCGAAGGGAGGGCCTGCGGGCGCGAACGGCGTCGGTGCGTACGGCGGCTTCGGCGGCTCGGTCTTCGGCGCGTGTCTGGAGCTCGTCACCTACCCGCTCACCGACTCGCTGAACGCGACGGATTTCACGGGTTGCGACGCGACCGCCGGGGCGGGAGGCATGGGCGGCTCGGGAGGCTATGCTCTCCAGGGCGGCTACGGCGGTACGGGCGGAGCCGGAGGCGGCGGGGGCGAAGGCGGGGGCGCGAGCGGCGCCGCCGGAGCCGTCGAGAACGGCGGGTCCGGAGGGAACGGGGGCGCGGGCGTCGCGGGCGGTTCCGGAGCGAATGGGTCCGCCGGCGGCGCGGGCGGCGGGGGCGGATCCGGCGGGGGAGCGTTTGGGGGCGCGATCTTCTCCCAGGTCTCCGTCTACATGTTCAACGTCAACTTCTCCCGCGACGAGGTCGTCGGCGGGGCCGGCGGCGGGGGAGGATCCGGCGGAGCCGGGGCCGCCGGAGGGTCCGGTGGGACCGGCGGCGCGGCCGGATCGGGTGGGTACGGCGGTGCCGGAACTTCGGCGGGAACCGGCGGTTCCGGAGGGGTCGGGGGCCTGGCCGGCCGGGGAGGGAACGGCGCGAACGCGACCAACGGAGGGATCGGTGGGCCCGGTGGGCCGGGGGGCCCGGCCGACGGGGGTGGAATGTATCTGGCCGGGACCACCACGATCATCCTCGCGACCCTCGTCTACCAGCTCGCCGAGGGCGGCACCGGAGGGATCGGAGGCACCGGAGGCAACGGAGCGACCGGCGGAACCGGTGGCACCGGTGGTCAGGGCGGAGGCGGGGGATACGGCAGCACCGGGGCGACCGTCGGCTCGGGCGGACACGGGGGAGGCGGCGGCGCCGGCGGCTCCGGAGGCCATGGCAGCGACGGAGGAGCCGCGGGCGACGGCGGAGTCGGGGGTTCGGCGGACGGCGGGGCGATCTTCTACACGTCGACTGCCCCGACGGAGGCCTCGATCACGTACGGCGCCAACACGGTGATCGCGGGCTTCGGGGGCGTCGACAACTGCTTCTCGGGCCTGGGATGCCCGGGCACGGGAGGGAACGCGGGCTCGGGAGGCGCGGCCGGGTCGGGAGGCCTGGGAGGCGACAACGGAGCCGGCAAGTCGCCCGCCCCGAACGGGGCCTCGGGAATCCCCGGGAACGTCGGTCAGCCCGGCGAATTCGGCGCAACGGGCCTCGCGGGTACGTCCGGCACGGCCTCGAACCCGAATCAGGGATGACGGGGCGCGGCGCCTCCGGACCTCGGGGAGCTCGCTTCCGCGCCGCGGGCCTCCCGTCGAGCGGGGTCTCGGCGAGTCCGCGAGGAGGACCGGGAGCCGGCCCGGCGAGGGAACCCGCCGACTCGATCCCCGTTCCGTAGGGCGAGGGGAGAGCCGGGGCGCCTCGCGGTCCGGGCGGCGGGCGTCTCAGCCGAGGAACGTCAGGATCCGCCGCCAGGCGTCCTGGCAAGCGTCCTGGTGCTCGGCGAAGGAGCGGTCGAAGAAGCTGTGCGGGGCGCCGGGGTACGTGTGCGACTCCACGACGAGCCCCCGGGCGCGCACGAGCCGCGCGAACTCCTCGAACTCCTCCGGGGGCGTTCCCTGGTCCGCTCCGGCGAGCAGCATCAGGAGCGGAGCGGTCATCGTCGGGATCGCGGCCGCCGCCCGTTCCATCGGTCGGCCGCCGTAGAATCCAATGCAGCCGGCGAGCCCATGCCCCTCGCCCGACTGGCGCCACGAGTTGGCGCCCCCGAAGCAGAAGCCGACCGAGAAGACCCGCAGGTCCGGGCGCTTCGCGTCGGCGCGCAGCCGCTCGACGGCCGCCCGGACGTCGTGGGCCACGGCCTCCGGCGTGACCTTCGGGAAGTGCGACTTCCAGTCGAACGCGTCGTCCCGGGCCCCGGTCCCGGCGCTCCGGCCGAAGTAATCGATCGCGATCGTGCGGCATCCGGCCTCCGCGAAATGGACGGCCAAGTCCTCGTAGAACGGGTGGAGGCCCCGAACGTCGGGGAGGATGACCATCCCGACGTCGGCCGGGCCCTCGGGGGTCGCCGCGTAGGCGCGGAATCGATTCCCATCGGAGGAGGTCAGTTCGATGGTCTCGTGGGCCCCGACCGGGCCCCGGCGGGGTGGGGCGGGCGCGCGGGAGTCGTCGGTGTGGCACATGCGGCCCCGAGAGCGGCGGCGTTGGTATGCTTGACGGGCCCGACCGGCGGACCGTACCGCGCGCGCCGGGGACCGGGACCGCGATCCGGAGGGGGGCCGCCGCCGGTGGACGTCGGTCCACCGGAGTTTCAAGGGCCGTACCGGTGGCCCGGTGCGGTGCCGAGGCGTCGGGCGGGCCCGTCGAAGATCCGACGGTTGCAGCGACTGATCGCCCGCATTCCCCGGGGCCGAGTGAGCACGTACGGTGGAATCGCGCGGGCCGCGGGACTGCCGGGCGCCGCGCGGCTCACGGTGCGCGCGCTGCAGCACGCGGGCGAGCTTCCGTGGCACCGGGTCGTGGCGGCCGGCGGACGGATCGCCCTACCGGGGATCGCGGGAGCGGAGCAGCGGCTCCGCCTGGAAATCGAGGGGGTGTCGTTCGTGGGCGGCCGAGTCCGGATGGATCGGCACGAGTGGAGGCCGCCGGGTCCCGCCCGCCGCGCCCGGTAAGGGGCCGGGCCCTCGATCGTTCACGGGGCCCGCCGGCCCGCGCCGAACCGGGCCGGGTCGAACCCCGCCAGGTCGTACCCCGGATCCTCGCCGCGAGCCAACCGCGCGACGACCTCCCCGATCACGCTCGTGAACTTGAACCCGTGGCCGGAGCACGCACTCACCACGACGACGTTCGCGTGGGAGGGATGCCGGCCGAGCAGGAAGTGGTGGTCCGGCGCGTTGGTGTAGAGGCACGAGGTGTGGGTCGACTCGCGGGCCCCGACTCCGCGGAGCGCGGTCGCCACGAACGCGCGAATCGGCGCCGCATCGCTCTCGTGGAATTCGCGATCGGCCTCCTCCGGCCGGGCGGCCACCTTCCCCCGCCAGGTCCCGACCTTGACGCCGTCCCCGAAGTCGGGAACCCCGTAGGTGTGCTCCTCCGGGCCGCGCTCCCAGAGGAACACCGGCATCCGCTCGGGTCCCGTCACCGAGCGATCGGTCGCCGGGAACCAGAGCATGAACTGCCGCTCCACTTCGAGCGGAAGGGAGAGCTCCGGAACGGCGGACGCGGTCCAGGCCCCCGCGGTGACGACCAGCGACCGGGCCCGGTACTCCCCGGACCGAGTGTGCACCGTCACGCTCTCGCGCCCGGCGGTCCAGCTCTGGACCGCCTCCCCGTAGTGGAGTTCGGCCCCGGCGTCGACCGCCCCGGCGGCGTGGACCCGGATGCAGTTCTCCGGGAAGAGCGCTCCCGCGTTCGGGTCCCAGAGCGCCACCTCGTCGTCGCGGAGGGCGAACTGCGGGAACCGTCGCGCGACGTCCGCCGCCGAGAGCATCTCGTGCTCCAGCGCGCAGGTCTGCGCCGTTCGCCGGGCGCCCCCCACCGTCCGGCTGTCGGGACGACCGATCATCAGTCCGCCCGTCTTGCGGAGGATCGGTTCCCCGGACGTCTCCTGCAGGGAGAACCAGAGTTCCTGCGCCCGGCGCACGAGGGGAACGTACTCGGCGCCTTCGAGGTACGCGGTCCGGTAGATGCGGGTTCGACCGTGCGACGAGCCGTGGGCGTGGACGGGTCCGAACTGTTCGAGTCCGAGGACGCGGCTCCCTCCCTGGGCGAGATGGAACGCCGTCGCGGACCCGGCGCCTCCGAGCCCGACGACGACGACGTCGTAAGTGGTCATCGAGACGCGAGGGAGACGGGCGACTCGGATAAGGTCGTCACGGAGCTCGCCCGGAGTTCTTCGGTTCGCGCCGTCCCTCCGGCGCGGGTCGCCCCCGCGCGGTCGTCCGCGGGTCCCCGGAACGGGTTGCGCCGGGCGGGAGGGGTCCCGCCGCCCTACGACGACTTCGTCTCGTCGTCGGTGCCCTTGTACCCCTTCTTCGCGCCGTGCACGAGACCCTTCCCCGCCCCGACGATCCCGCGGCCGAGCTTGCCGGCGACCTCGCCGGTCTTCTCCGCCACGTGCACGGTCTCGGACCCCGCCCGCTGACCGAACGAGACCGCCCGACCGCACGCGGAGCACGACTTCGCTCCCTCAGCGAGTTCGGCACCACACCCTTCGCACTTCATGGGGGACCACCGGCCGACGATGGGGGCCGAGGGTAGATGACCCTTCGCCTTCCGTCCAAGGGATAAGGACGTCGGGCGCCGGATCAGCGGCCCCGGGCGCTCGGTTCCGCGCTGCGAATTCCCCCGGACGTCGCGCCCTGGGACACGCGATTCCCGTGGACGGGCGGCGTCGCGATCCCCTGGAACGGCCCGAAGTACGACGACTTCACGAACGTCAGCGTCACCGAGACGGGAGACCCCGCGACGGTCAGGTTCCCGGACGCGTTCGTGGAGAACCCATCGACCTGTCCGGCCACGAACGCGTACGTCCCATCCACCGCCTCGAACCGGAGGACGGTCCCGGTCGTGAAGTTCGTGACCCCGTCGAACGTGACGCTCCACGTGACGCCGGTCGCGAGGCCGGATTCGGTGAAGGTGACCGGGTACGTCGCGATCGGGCCCGCGAAGTCGATCGTCACCGTCACCGCGTGGCCGTTCACGCGCACCGAGCCGTACTGCAGGCTCACGGTGTAGCCGGGGAGCGGGGCCACGGAATACGGCTGCCCGGTTCCGTTCGCCTCCTCATAGGTGAGCGTCCGGGTCGGCCCGCTGCGAGCGACGCCGTCGAGCTCCACCGACCAGTCGGTCCCCGCGGGCAGCCCCTTCTCCTTGAACGTGACCGGGTACGTCGCGACCCGGAACGTCGGCGACAGGAGGCTCAGCGAGTCGGAGTCGTAGTTCGCGACGACGACCGTCCCACTGTGCGGGTCGACCCCCGCCGCCACCGGTCCGGTGCCGACCGTATACCCGCCCATCTCCACCCCCGTGGACCCGTTGATCGCGGTGACCAGGTCGGAGTCGAAGCTGACCACGTAGACGACCCCGTCGACCGGGTCGTAGACCGAGCCGAACACCCCGACGCCCGCCGGGGCGCTGATCCCGAGCTCCTTCCCGGTCGGCCCGAGGACGGTCACGTTGTCGGAGCCGTAGTTCCCGACGAACGCCCAGCCGTTCGCGCTGTCGACCGCGACCGTGTAGACCTCGCTGCCCGTGCTCGCGTTCCGGACGAGCGCGTTCGTCCGTCCGTTGAGGACCGAGACGTTCCCGACGTTGTACTCCCCTACGAAGAGGTCCTTGCTGATCGGGTCGTAGGCGATCGCCCCCGGCGGCGTGGTGAAGTTCAGGGACGTGACGACGGTGCGCGTCAGCGGGTTGAGGACCGTGAGGTTGTCCGACCCGGGATTGGTGACGTACAGGTCGTGGTCCGCGACGTCGTAGGCGATCCCCCACGGCTCGACCCCGGCCGGGAGGTAGCCGATGACCGAGTTCGTCGCGCCACTGACGATCGAGACGTTCCCGGCGTAGTAGTCGTCGACGTACAGGTCGGCCGTCTGGGGGTCGTAGGCGATCCCGTACGGCGTCGTCCCGAGCGGGACGAACCCGACGACCCGGTTCGTCCGGCCGCTCACCACGATGAGCTGCGAGGATTCCAGGTCCCCGATGTAATAGTCGCCGTTCGCCCCATCGAACGCGATATTGTACGGGGAGGTCCCGAGCAGCGCGCTGCCCACCGCGACGTCCGTGGAGGCGTTGAACACGCTCACGCTGTTCCCCGTGTAGTCGGCCACGAAGAGCGCGTCGCGCCGCGGGTCGACGACGAGACCGCTCGGGTTCCGGGAGACCGGGAAGGTGGTCACTACGACATTGCTCAGGGTATCGACGACGGTGACGTTCCCCGGCAGACCCGCGAAGAGGTCGTCGCTCGTCGGGTCGTACGCGAGGATCGTCGGGATGTTCGGAAGGGACACGGTGAGCACGGCGTGCCCGGTGACCGGGTTGAACTCTCGGAGGTCGGGGCCCGACGCGTTGCCCAGGTACAGCATCCCGGTAGAGGGGTCGTAGAGGATCGACGCCGGGTCGAATCGCAGCCCGATCGTCCCGAGGACGGTTGCGTTCGCCGCGTCCACGAGGGTGAGGTTCCCGCGGGTGCCGATCGCGCCGCCGACGATCGACGGGATGTAGAAGTCGCCGTTCGCCGGATCGTAGACGATCCCGTTCGGCCCGGCGATCGGGAACCGGTTCGCCCCGAACGAGAACGTCGTGAGGACCACGCCGGTCGCGCCGCTGAGGACCGCCCCGGAGGCGGTCCCCGTCGCGTTCCAGCCGGTCACGAACAGGGTCCCCGTGACCGGGTCGGCCGCCATCGCGAGCGGCTCGAACCCGATCCCGACGGTCCGCTCGATGAGGTCGGTCGACGCGTTGACGAGGCTGACCTCGTCGTACGTCTGGAGCCCGAAGAAGACCGCGTTCGTCACGGGGTCGAACGCCAGCGTGTTGGGGTAGGCCCCCGTCGCCACCGTGGCCACCACCCGGTGCGTCGCCCCGCTCAGCACGTCGAGGACCCCCGAGTCGAAGCTCTCGACGAACACCTCGTCGGTGATCGGGTCGTAGACCTCGAGGGACGGGAGGCTGGCCGTGGACGGCACGTAGTCGCCCGGAACGAGGGAGTCGTTCGAGAGAACGAGGGTCGACTCGTTCAGCGTCGAGGTCGTCGGCGGAGTGGGCAGGGGCTTCGCGGCGCCGCTCCCGGGCGCGTTCGCGCCCGTTCCGGACGCGACGCCCGCGGCCGGGTTCGTCGGGGGAATGCGCCCGGAGGCGGTGGGGGGCAGGAGCACGATCCCCAGGCAGAGGATCGCACCCAGGACGATCGCGCCGAGCGCCGCTCGCGTAGGCCCGCGAAGGGAGGTCATCGTCAATCTCCACGGCGCCCACCTCGCTCGCGCGGGGTCGTCGCCGAGCCGGACTGGTGTCTAGCTTGCGCGGTTCGGAAAATAAACGTTCGGCTCGGCGCGGTTCCGACCGATTCGACGGCCGGCCGGCGCGATTCTGGGCGACGCTAGGAGCGGCGCCGCCCTTCCGCCGACGGGTTCGGCGCGAACAGGAACGCTGTCGACCCGGACGGCCCGGACGGACCGAGGGAGCCCGCGGGGACCGGGCCGTACGCACCGACCTGGATCGTCTCCTCGTCGACCGTCCAGTTGTAGGTGAACGAGCTCCCCCCGACCGCTCCGTCCTCGGACCCGAGGTTCGCCTCGTCGAATTCGAACTGCCCGAACCCGTGCGTCGGACCGGTCCAGCAGGTCACCCCCGGCATCAGCGCCTCGACCTCGGCCAACATCGCGCTCAGGTTGACCCCGACCTGGCCCGACGCCAGGCCGAAGGTCGACTGCCCCCCGAGGGAGAAGTCGAAGCTGACGTTCGCGTTCGTCCCGTTGTCCGGGCCGTGGCACCAGTAGCCGATGTCCCACAGCTCGGGGACGAAGGACCCGTTGATCTGGGTCGTCGTCGTCCAGGGGATCCACTCGAACGGATACGAGATGTTGTGCGCGAGAAAGATCTCCACCTCCACGAACGGTCCCACCTCGAACTGCGACGGGAACGTCGCGCTGAAGAAGTTGTCGAACGAGAGGTCGTAGCCGGTGACGTCGGCCCGCGGCGGAACGGTCAACCGGTACGTCGCCGTCGTCCAGACGCTCTCGTTGACCACGGCCCCCACGGACTGCGGCAGCTTCCAGACCGGGCTCATGTTCGTGTAGGTGCTGAAGATTCCGTCCCAGAGGTTGACCCCGTAGGTGACCTGCGGGTAGGAGAACCACCCGCCGGCCGCCCCGACCTCGCTCCAGTTCGCGTACGCGAGGAGGTCCCCGGCGCTCGCGCTGTAGCACATCCCCACGTGCCCGGTCGTCCCGGCGGGGACCTCGTAGGTGTTCGCTTGAAGGACCGCGTCGTCCAGCGCGTACGTCGGTCGGGGGACTCCGGGAGTGCCGACGATGCATCCGGACCGGGTGCCGGGAGAGGGGAGAAGGTCGATCGTTGCGGCGATCGGGAGGTTGTGGGAGCCGGTGGAGGAGTGCGGCGACAGGTCCACGACCGCCACGACCACGCCGAGGGCCACCGCGACGGTCAGCGGAATCGCCCACCGCCACGACCGTCGGGAGGATCCCGGGGGCGGTCCCGGCTCTCCGGCGGCCGACACGAGACCGTCTAGGTCGGAGCCCCGATTTGACGGTTCGCTGTCGCGCGGGAAGCCGGTGCCACCGGGGAGCGGGTCGCCGCGTCACCGGCCGTCACGAGGGATCCCTCGGAGCGGCCCGAGTCCCCCGGCGGGTCCGTCCTCGCGGACCGGCGAGAGACACCGGCGGGGCTCCCGGACGTCACCGGTCCGCTACGGGCGCCCCGACGATCGTTGCTTCGCGAGCCAGTCCCGGGCGAACGACACGTTCCCCTCCAGGCTGAGCGACCCCTCCCACCGCCGGATCGCGGCCGGGAGCGGAGCGGCACGTGGCGCCTCCGCGGCCGACAGTACCCCCCGGAGGTACTGTCGCGTCTCGTCGATCCCGGCGACGTCGGTGACCGGCCCGTGGCCCGGAACGATTGCCTCCGGTCGGAGGCGCTCCAGCTCGTCCAGGACGGCCAGCCAGTGGGGCGGGTCCCCGGATCCCAGGCTCCCCTGAACGCCGAGCACCACCAGGTCGCCGGCGAACAGGATGCGCTCCCCGGGAAGCCACAGCACGGCATCCGCGTCGGTGTGCCCGCTCCCGAAGCTCCGCAGCTCGGCCCCACGGGACCCCGGTAGGACCAGCCGGGAGTCGAAGGTGCGATCGGGCGGGGTCGGCGAGATCGGTTCCGCGGCCGCCAGGAGCGCCCGCTGGATCCGCACGAGGAACTCCAGGTCCCGGAAGACACCCTCGGAGCCGCCCTGGTCCCGTCGGGCTTCGAGCTCCTGGAGCCCCCGTTCGAGCCCCGCACGATCGAGGTCCGCTTCGATCGCGGACCGCTGCTCCAGAAGAATCTCCCGGGTCCGTCGCGTCCCCCAGATCGGAATCCCCGGAAGGCCCTGGTTCCCGAGCGTGTGGTCCAGGTGCCAGTGGCTGTTCGCCACCAGGGCGGGGGCACGGCCGAACGCCGCGATCGACGCCTCCCGCAGGGACCGTCCGACGTCCGGGATCATCCCGGTGTCGAAGACGAGCGGGGTCTCGCCGAGGTCGACGACCCCCGAGTTGCAGATCGCCGCGCCCGAGGGATGGGCGATCCCCGCGCGGACCCCCTCGGCCAGAGGCTGGAACGTGTGATGCGGACGACGGACGGGGCCCATGTCGACCCATCAGGGGACGGGCGGTTAAGGAGTCGAGCGCCGGACGGAACCCCACCGGAGCGGGCTCGGCCGCCGACGGGGTCCGGCCCTTCGGTCTCAGGACCGGGCGTACCAGACCGAGTGGTCGAACGCCGGGACGAATCCCATCGCGACGTAGATCGCGTACGCCATCGGCGTCGCCTGCAGGAAGGCGATGTCGCCCCCGCGACGGAACCCCTCGACGATCGCCGCCTCGGTGATCGCCCGGCCGTAGCCGGCCCGACGCGCGGCCGGCACCGTGGCGACCCCGTAGACCCCGGCCACCCGCCCGGCCCCGAACAGGGTCGCCGCCGCGACCGGGTCCCCGTCGTGGAGACCGAGGAGCAGCGTCGCCCCGCGGACTTCGATCTCCCCGATCCGGGACCCTTCCGGGAGCGGGTGTCCGGCGAACCCTCGCATCACCGTGTCGTAGAACCGTCGACGTTCCTCGACGGTGCGAGCCGTCTCCACGGCGAACCCGGGGGGAGGGTCCGACCGCGCGAGGCGATCGGGGAGGAGCGTCAGGGCCGGCCGAGACTCGGGTCCCTCGAGATTCCGCTCCCGGGCGAGGGGGACGAGCCGGGCGACCAGCGGCCCGGGGACTTCGAGCCGCCAGGGATCCGTGCCGAACGCCCCCGCGGCGCGCCGGACGGCGGCGACCGGGTCCGGCGTCTCGGTGGTGACGAACAGGATGTTCAGTTCGGGGTTCGGCACGCCGGAGCGGATCCGGATCGCTCCGGGCTCTTCGATCACCTCCCCCTGCGGCAAGGCGCGGGCCCGGGCCGTGTAGAACCCGTGCAGGTTCTCGATCAGCTCCCGGTAGCGCGCGGGGGCCTCCGCCTCGGTCGGGGAGGACATCGGACGCCCCAGGCCTCCCGGGCTACGAATCGGTTGCGCGGCGCCCGCGGTTCGCTAGGAGGTGTTAACATGGCACGGTCGCGTTCGGAGGACGTGGCGTCAGGTCACCGTCGCCTCGCGGCGATCATGTTCACCGACATGGTCGACTACGCGGGCCTGGCCCAGCGCGACGAGCGACGCGCCCTCCGGCTGCTGGACGAGCACAACCGACTGCTCCGTCCGGTGTTCGCCCAGTTCGGTGGGCGCGAGGTCAAGACGGTGGGCGACGCCTTTCTGGTCGAGTTCGCAAGCGCGCTCGACGCCGTGCAGTGCGCCGTGGCGATCCAAGACGCGCTGGGGGGGCGCCCCGCCGGGGAGTCCGGGGGAGCCCCGATCCGAATCCGGATCGGCATCCACGTAGGCGACGTCGTGCAAACGGGGGACGACGTGCTCGGCGACGCGGTGAACATCGCCTCGCGCATCGAGCCGCTGGCCGAGCCCGGCGGCATTTGCCTCACGCAACAGGTCTACGACCAGGTCCAGAACAAGGTCGACCGCACGTTCGTCCGGCTCCCCCCCGCGAGTCTGAAGCACATCCGTACCCCGGTCGTCGTCTACAAGCTCGGACCGGCCGGCCCAGGGCCGGCGGCGCCTCCGGCGGCGGCCGTCGACGGACACCACCTCGCCGTCCTGCCGCTCTCGAACATCAGCCCCGACCCGAACGACGAATACTTCGCGGACGGGCTCACCGAGGAGCTGATCTCCGTCCTCTCGCAGGTGCGCTCGCTCAGCGTCATCGCCCGGACCTCGGTGGCGCCGTACAAGACGGCCCCGAAGTCGATCGCGGAGGTCGGCGCGGAGCTCGGCGTGGACACCGTCCTCGAAGGGTCGGTGCGCAAGGCCGGACAGCGGATCCGGATCTCGTTGCAGCTCGTCGACGTCGCGACCCAGCGCCCGATCTGGTCGAGCAGCTACAACCGGGAGCTCGACGACGTCTTCCAGGTCCAGAGCGACATCGCCGAGCGGACGGCGGAGGCGCTCCGACTGCGACTCGCCCGGGACGCGACCGCCGGAGCCGCCCGGCGCCTGACCCCGAACCTCGGGGCGTACGAACACTACCTGCGGGGTCTCGCCAGCATGTCGCGGCTCGACGCGACCACGGTCCAGGAGGCCGTCCACCATTTCGAGGAGGCGACCCGGCTCGACCCGACGTTCGCCGAGGCCTACGCGGCCTGGGGGAACGTCTACGTCATGGCGGCCGGGGACGCGCTACCGATGTCCGAGGTCGTGCCGCGGGCCCGGGAGCTCGTGCAGCGGGCGCTCGCCCTGGACCCGGAGTGCGCGGACGCGCACGCCACGCTCGGGAACATCCTGTTCCAGGCCGACAACGACTGGGACGCGGCGGAAGCGGAGTTCCAACGCGCGATCGCCCTCAACCCGAGCGACGTCGCCGGGCGGAAGTTCTACGCCCTGATGCTGATCTCGCTCGGCCGGTTCAACGACGCGCGCGAGGTCCTGGGCCAGGTGATCCGGCTCGACCCGGGCGGTCGGCAGCGGTCGACCCTCTCGATGCTCGAGGTCTACGCCGGGAACATCGCGAAGGGGCTGGAGCTGGCGCGGGAGGAACTCGCGTCCAACCCGACCGACTTCCCGGTCCCGACCGTGCTCGGCATGTTCTACCTCGCGGGGGGCGATCCCGAGAGCGCTCGACGGGCCGCCGACACCCCCGGCTACGTTCGCACCGAGACCGACCGGTTCGACCTGGCGCTGTTGAACGCGCTCCTGGGACGGCCCGAGACCGGTCGGGGGATCGCGGGGGAGTACGAGCGGGGGGAGCTGAAGGAGTACACCTCGCCGACCGACATGGCGATGCTGTACGCCGCGCTGGGGGAGGTCGACCGGCCGCTCGACCTCCTCGAGCGGGCCTACCGCGACGGCGACCGGACCCTCTGGCTGTACTTCCGCGGGATCTGGTTCGACCGGATCCGCGAACACCCCCGGTTCGTCGCGCTGCTGCGGCGGTATCACCTGCCGACCGACGTCCGGCCCAACCCGAACTACCACTGGCCCGGACCCGCCCCGAAGTAGGCCGCCGTCCGCGCGCCGCGACGGCGACCGCCGACCCATTTAAGGCGGGGGACGGTCGGTCGCGCGGATGTCGGAGCCGCCCTCGGCCGCGCCCCCGAGCGCCCGGAGGACCCTCCTGCTCCTGGTGGCGCTGGGCCTCATCTGGGGCTCGGCGTACCCGGTGATCCGGTACGGGATCGTCACGGGGGCGACCCCGATCACGTTCGCCGCCGCCCGGTACGGCGTCTCGGCCGTCGCGATCGCGGCGCTCGCGGCCGCGACCTCCGTGGCGCGGCCGACACGGGCCGCCCTCGCGCTGTCGGCGCTGCTGGGGATCCCCATCGTCGGGCTGTACGGCCTCTTCCTCTACGTCGGCGAGGCGACGACCTCCGGGGGGCTGGCCGCGATCCTGATCGGGGTGACCCCCCTGCTCACCGCGCTGTTCGCCCTCCCCGTGCTGCCGGGGGAGTCCCTCCACAAGCTCGGGTACGTGGGACTCGTGGTCGGGTTCGTGGGGGTCACGATCCTCGTCGCGCCGCCCCCGGGCATCCGACTCGCCAGCAGCGTCTGGGGGCCGGTGGAGGTGCTCGCCGCCTCGGCGTCGTTCGCCGGAGGTTCCGTACTGCTGCGCAAGTACCGGCCCGAGGGCGAGACGCTCTGGGGCGTCTCGGTCCAGTTCGCCGTCGCGACCCTGCTCCTCGCCGCGGTCGTGCCGTTCCTCGAGCCCCACCCCGCCCTGCCGCTCTCCGACGGGGTGCTGCTCTCGCTCGCCTACTTGGTCGCGCTCCCGTCGGTGACCGGCTACGCGCTCTACTTCTACCTGCACCACCACGTCGGGCCGGGGCGGGCGAACGTCGTCGCCTACGTCAACCCGATCGCGGCCCTGTCGATCGGCACGTTCCTGTTCGCCGAGCCGTTCGAGTGGTGGGAGCTCGTCGGCTTCGGCGTCGTCCTGGTCGGCCTGACCCTCCTGACCCGGTACGGGCGCCCGACGGGGGCCCCGAAGCCGCCGGCCGCTACGCCGGGACCGGGCTCCCCGTTGCCGCCGGACCCGGGCGGGCCGAGGTCGGGTTGAACTCGGCCAGCGTGGCCCAGCGGGGGAACTTCCGCTCGAGGTCGTAGTCGAGACTGTACCGGCTCGGCCCGTACGTCGCGTTGATCCGGATCAGACCGAGGAGCGCGACCGCGGAGATCACGCCGGTCCCGATGTCGGTCGTCCCCGAGCCACCCGAATACGGTCCGCCGAACCCCTCGGGGACCGCCCAGATCCGGAGGGCCGGCACGACGCCCCCGAGTCGGCGACCTTGCGCAGGATCCCGAAGATCCGCGCCACGCCGAGGGTCCTCTCGAGCACGCCGACCGTGTAGACGATGAAGGGGCCGTGGTTCGCGGCCTGGCTCGCCCCGAAGGAGTACCCGCCGGAGAGCCAGCGGGGAGAGTTCTGCTGGGAGGCCCGGACATCGCTCAGGAAGTCGCCCCCGTAGCCGGGCGTGAACTTCCGGATCCCGTCGATCAACCAGGCCGTCCCGAGCAGGACCCGGAACGTCGTCTTCCGCGGGTGGGCGTGGCGCGCCCACCAGCTCGCCGGAGGCCGCGTCGCACGCTCCCCATCGATCATCGTCATCGCCTCGGAGGGGCGACTCCGCGGGACGGTGTTGGGAGGGCGGTTCCACTCCGCTCGACGACCCCATCGCCCGCCGGCGCGCGGCGCGTCGAGGATAAGTGCGCGGCCGGCTCCGCCGTCCCGCGACGATGGCCGACCCCGGCGTCTCCCAGCCGAGCGTCTCGCTCGGCCGCCTTCCGTTCTCGCTTCCGGCGGACCGCCTGCGGACGGCGGCGACCGAGATCCTGGCGGACGCCGGGCGGGAGCTCGACCGACTCCGTTCCGCCCCGGCGAGCGTCGACGGACTGCTGCGCCCCTTGGACGCCGTCTTGATCGAGGTCCGCAACGTCGCGCAGCACGGCGGCGTGCTGTTCCAGGTCCATCCCGACGCCGAGCTCCGGGCCGTGGCGCGCGAGGTCTCCGAGTCCGCGGAGCGGCTGGTGAACGAGTTCCGGGTCGACCGGACCACCTACGACCGCCTCCGCGCGATCGACGTGGCGGGGGTCGACCCGCCCACCCGGCACGCCCTCGAGAAACTGCTCCGGGAGATGCGGCGCGCGGGCGTCGAGCGGTCCGACGGGGAACGGGCGGAGATCCTCCGGCTCACGAACGAGATCGACCGGACGGCGAACGAGTTCGCGGGGAAGATCTCGGACGGGGCGCGGCAGATCGAGCTCGCCTCGGTCCGCGACCTCGCCGGCCTCCCCCCGGATTACCTCGCGGCCCACACGCCCGCCGCGGACGGCACCGTCCGGATCTCCTCGAAGTATCCGGACGCACTGCCGATCCTGAGCTACGCCGACCGCGCGGAGGTCCGGCGGCGCATGCTCGCCGCGCTCCTGACCGTCGCCTACCCCGAGAACCTCCCGGTCCTCGACCGGATGCTCCGCCTCCGCCACGAGTACGCCGGTCGGCTCGGCTACCCCGAGTACGCGACGTTCGCGACCGAGGACAAGATGCTCGGGTCTCCCGACCAGGTCACCGAGCTCCTCGACCGGGTCGCGCAGCTCCTGACCGACGCGGCCCGGGCCGACCTCGCCCGGTTCCTGGCCCGGAAGCGACGGGACGAGCCCGGCGCGACCGGGCTCGAGCCGTGGGACGCCGCGTTCTGGGGCGACGGGTACTACGACACGAAGATCCGCGCCGAGGAGTTCGGCGTCGACCCGCGCCGTCTGCGCGCCTACCTCCCGTACGGGGCGATCCGCGACGGCCTCTTCACGCTCTGCCACGAGCTCTTCGGGCTCTCCTTCGTCCGGGCGGCCGACGCGCCGACATGGCACCCGGACGTCGAGGCGTACGACGTGCACCGCGACGGCCGGCTCCTCGGCCGGTGCTACCTCGACCTCGTCCCCCGCGACGGGAAGTACAACCACGCGGCCGAGTTCGAGGTCCGGGTCGGGGTCGCGGGGCGCTCCCTGCCCCAGGCGGCCCTGGTCTGCAACTTCGTGGACCCCCGGGTGCCCCGCGAGACCGCGCGGATGGAGTACCGGAACGTCATCACGTTCTTCCACGAGTTCGGCCATCTCCTCCACGCGCTCCTCTCCGGCCACGGCCCGTGGCTGTACACCTCGATGTCGTTCATCGAGTGGGATTTCGTCGAGGCGCCGTCCCAGCTGTTCGAGGAGTGGGCCCGGGACCCGGCGACCCTCGGCCGGTTCGCGCGCGACCCCGACTCGGGGGAGCCGATCCCTGCCGACCTGCTCCGGCAGGTCGTCGCCGCCGAGGCCCTGGGCCGGGGGTCGCGCTGGCTCCGACAGGTCGCGCTCGCCAGCATCTCCCTCGAGATGTACCGTCGGGACCCGGCGGGGCTCGATACGGACGCCGTCTTCCGCGACGTCTGGGAGTCCCGGTTCCCCGAGAAGGCCCCGCCCGAGTACCACCCCCAGGCGGCGTGGGGCCACCTCGCGGGGTACACGGCCCTCTACTACACCTACGTCTGGTCGGCGGTGATCGCCCGGGACCTGTTGACCCCGTTCGGGGAGCGGGGCTCCCTGACCGACCCCGAGACCGCCGCCCGGTACGCGGACGAGATCCTCGTCCCGGGGAGCACGCGCCCGGCGGCCGAGCTGGTGCGCCGGTTCCTCGGCCGGGAGATCGCGTTCGACGCGTTCGCCACCTGGGCGCTCGCGGGGCGCGGGCCCCAGGAACGGAAGCTATAGTACCAGCTATAGTCTAAATGGAAATTCTATATATTCGGTCCGTGCGCTGGTCGGTATGATGAAGACCCCCAGCCGCGCGCGACGCGGGGCGACCGCCCCGAGCCCGACGCGCCCCCCGACCGCGCTCTCCGCGGCCCTGCCGACCCGCCCGCCGACCGCGACCGTCGTCGCCGCCGTCTCCGTCGGACGCGGCGAGCCGGCCGAGCACCTGTTCCGCCGACTGCTCGGCGCCTACCTCGGCGGGGCCCGGGAGTTCGTGGTGCGGGAGCGCCCCCACCCCTCGTCCGCGACCCGGGAGGTCGTCCGAACGTTCTGCCGGCGGACCCGGCAGCCCGAGATCATCTCCGACGAGGCCGGGATCCTCCGGCTGCGCGACCTCGCCTACGAGAGCCCGGTCCCCCTCGAGCAGCGGATCTCCCGGATGGGCCGGATCGTCGTCGACTTCCACCGCGAGGCGGTGGAGAGCTGGTCCCGCCTCCCGTTCGGCGAGGACGGGTACTGGGAGCGGCGGGACGACGAGATCGACCGGGAGGCGTGGTACCTGCAGCGGCTCGCGGCCCTTCGGCTCGGGTCGAGCGGCTACGGCGCCGAGCCTCTCGGGGTCTGGACGATCGCCCGGAGCCTCGAGCGGATCGCGGACCACGCCGTCGCGCTCGGCGAGGTCGGCCGCCGCCTGGTCGACCTGCCGCACGGCGCCGGCCCGATCACCTCCCTGAAGCAGTTCCACCGGCAGGCGATGGACCACCTGGAAGGCGTGCTGCTCGCGCCGGACGGCGCGGCCGCCAACGACCTCCTGGACATGGGGGAGGCCCTGTTGGCGTCGGGTCGTTCGCTGGCCGACCGTCTCCTCCCCGCGGTCAACGGGGGCACGATGCCGCCCGCCACCGCCGCGGCGGTCGCCCGGATCCTCGAGTCGATCGGGCGGACGATCGCCTACGGGCAGGACATCGCCCAGGTCGCCCTCGACCGTTCCATCGGGGTCGGGACCGACCTCCCGGAGACCCCGGTCCGCCTCGCCGCCGCGGTCCCTGCCGTATAGCCGGGCGACGGAGAGGAACGGCGCCGGACGAGGCTTTTTCTACCCCGCCACTCCTCCCCGCTTCCCTACGGGGCGGAATGGCGCAGGGGACGGGGGGGGACCGGAACGTTCGGATCGTCGTCGTCCGCCACGGGCCCGCTGAGGAGCGGGACCCGATCCGCTGGCCGAACGACGAAAAGCGCCCGCTGACCCCGAAAGGGAAGGCGCAGACGCGACGGGCCGCCCGAGGGCTGGCCCGGGTCGCGGATCCCGTGCACCGGGTCGTCTCGAGCGCCGCCGAGCGGGCGGTGGCGACGGCCGAGATGGTCCGCTCGGCGCTCGACGACCCCCCGCGGCTCGAGATGTGGCCCGAGCTGGCCCCCGGGAACCTCCCGAACCCGATCTTCGACCGTCTGAAGCGGTCGGTCCGCCCGGGCCAGGAGGTCGTCCTGGTCGGCCACGAGCCGACCCTCGCCGAGTTCGTCGGCCTCGCGCTCGTGGGGGATGGGGTGTCGGTCGTCCGCCTGACGAAGGGGGGCGCCGCCTGTCTGGAGTTCCCGACCGGCGTGAAGCCCGGGGCGGGCCGACTCGTCTGGCTGCTTACCCGGAAGCAGCTGGTCGACGAGTCG
>JASHVP010000166.1 GCA_030044475.1 Thermoplasmata archaeon
AAGTTGACCCCCGAGAGGAGCAGTCTACAGAAGAGGAAGATGTTCCCGAGGATGATCGAGGTCCGGAGGTAGAGGGCGACCCCCCCGAGCAGCAGCCCAAAGCCGACCATCGCGAACGCGGTGAGCACGACCGAGACCGCCAGATTCGGGAGGCAGGACATCGGGATGACGACGCCGAAGAAGACACTCGCGTAGACGAGGCCCATCGCGACGGTCGCGAGCGAGACGAGGATCGGGATCAGCCCCCGGCCGAAGTAGAGCGCGAGCCGGTTGGCGGGGGAGACGAGCAGGTGCTCCATCGTCCCCTGCCACTTCTCCGAGTCGGTCGTCTGGCAGACGGTGAACACGCTCGTGTAGGTGACGGTCGCGACGGCGTTCCCGATCGCCGTGAAGGCGATCTCGGAGGCGCCCCCTCCGCCCAGCTGGACGACGAACGCGAAGAAGACCATCTGGGTCAGCGGGATGACGAAGACCGTCCCGAGGACGAAGTCGACCCGCATGAATCCGAGGCTCGTGCGGGGCGCGAAGTACGCGTTCGTCCAGAACGTCCGCAGGAAGCTCGGACGGTAGGTGCTGGTCGGGGTCGACATCGACATCCGCCTCGCTCAGAAGTCGGCGAGGTTGCCGACCTCCAGAACGTGTCGCTCGACCCGATGGAAGACGGTGCCGGCGATCGCCAGGTACACGGCGGTCGTCACGACGGCGCCGACGAGGTCCCATTCGAACCCCCAGGAGAACCCGACGTACCCGGGGATGGAATTGTACCGCAGTGCGTCGAGCGCCCACGTCGGCGGGAAGACGAGCGCGATCGGGTTCGTCCAGAACGGCAGGAGCACGACGGGGAACATGCATCCGGTGCCGACGTAGAAGGCGAACTCCCCGATGTTCTGGATGAACCCCGCGTACCGGGTGTACACGTAGAACGCCGCGAAGACCACTCCGACCGCGGCCAGGCTGAGCATGACGAAGACGAAGAGGATCGCGAACGCGAGCGGATTCGGGAGGGACGGCGGCCCGCCCGCGGCCAGGACGACGACGACGTAGACGATCCCTCCACCGATCAGCCCGGAGACGACGTTCCAGACGACGCGGCCCAGCACGATGTAGAGGTACGGGGTCGGGGACTGGAGCGTCGGCTCGAGGGTCCCGAACTCCCGGTCCTGGCCGGTCGCCCAGCCGCTCCCGTAGAGCGTCTGTCCCCACATGCTCATCATCCCCGCGCCCAGGATCGCGTACGTGAGGAAGTACGGCCCCGCGCCGCGGAACAGCTCGAACGCCACGAGTCCGAAGATGACCGGTGCGATCATCGAGGGGATCAGCCACTGGGGGTCGGCGAGGAACATCAGGACCGACAGCCGCAACGACGCCGCCGTCGACCGCCACCGGGAGTACCCGACCGCCGCCGTCGCCATCTACCGCGCCTCCTCCTCGACCAGGTCGAGGTAGACGTCCTCGAGCGACGTGCGGCGTTCCCGGACCGAGAGCTCGTCGTGGCCCGGGAGCACCCGCCGGACCTCGTCGACGCCGGTCTCCTCGGTCCGCACGCGGATCGTCAACCGCGTCGCGGGACCATACTCCTCCTCGACGACTTTCGAGACGCCCGGCAGGTGCCGGAGCGTGGCGAGCTCGCGGTCCTCGAACCCGTACGCTTCGGCCTCGAGCGTCCGGTCCCCGCCCACGAGCTGCCGCAGGTTGTCGACCGAGTCCCGCGCGACGATGCGGCCCTTCGAGAGGATGGCGAGCTGGGGGCACAGCTCCTCGGCCTCGAACATGTAATGGGTCGTGAGGAAGATCGTCACCCCGTCGACGACGAGCGAGCGGATCAATTTCCGAGTTTCGCGGGCGCTCTTCGGATCGAGCCCGATGGTCGGCTCGTCGAGGAAGAGGATCTCCGGGCGGTGCAGGATCCCTCGCGCCAGGTGGAGCTTCTGCTTCATCCCGCGGGAGTACTCCTCGACCCGCCGGTCCGCCGCGGTGGAGAGGTCGACCCGCTCGAGCACCGTCCGGATCCGGGCCTCCCGCTCGACCGGCGGGATCCCGTAGAGGTCGGCGAAGTAGCGGAGGTTGTCCCGGCCACTGACGCGATTGTAGAGTCCCCGCTCGCCCCCGAGCACGAGCCCGATCCGCGGGCGCAGCCAGTCGGCGTCCCGCGACACATCGTGCCCGAGAACGCGCGCCTCACCTCCGGTCGGAAGCAGGAGGGTCGAGAGGATCTTCGTCAGCGTCGTCTTGCCCGCGCCGTTCGGGCCCAGCAATCCGAAGATCGACCCACGTTCGACCGTCAGGTCGACTCCCTGAAGCGCGTCCGTGCGGGTGATGTCCCGGAACAGGAATCCCTTCCGGCTTTCGAACCGTCGCGTGACCCCGCGGGTCTCGATGGCCGGTCCGTCACGTGCGAGCATGGGGAGAAGGGGCGCCCGGACGCGAGGAGCGATACTAATACCCTTAGGCCTCGAGGAAGAGAACGCAACGCACCGAGGGGGACTGTTCCTTCGCCGCGGCCCGGCTCACCGGTTCGGGGAGCCGTACTACAAATCGTAGCCCGATATCGGCGGGGCGAGGTCGGGGCCGGAGAGTGAGCGACTTCAATCCGGGCGGTAGCCGATGGCCGGGGACCGATCTGGACGGTCGCGAACTCTTGGCCTGGTACGGCCGCTCCGGAGATCATCTGCTTCGCTATCGATTCGCTCGCGGACTGTGCCGGCGGAGCACGGTGGTCGACATCGGGTGCGGCCACGGCTTCGGTGCGCTCGCTCTCGTGGGAGTCGCGGAGCGGTACGTCGGTCTCGACATCGACCCGGAGGCGATCCGGTGGGCGCGCGAACACGTGGCGCCCCTCTGTCCCGGAGCGGAGTTTCACACGCTCGTCGCGTCGGACGACCTCCGAGACTGGCGGGGGTTCGACCTGGCCCTCGCGTTCGAGGTGGTCGAACATGTGCAGGACCCGGCCGCGCTGCTCCGTCAGATCGCCGCGACCGTCCGCCCCGGCGGCCGCATCGTCCTCTCGACCCCGAACGGGGAGAACTCGCAGGGGCGCCCCGAGCTGTACGTCTCCCCGTTCCACGTCCGGGAGTTCGAACTCCGGGACGTGTCGGACCTCCTCCGTCAGTGCCACCTGACCGCCCGGTACTACATCGAGTACCGGGTGGACGGCCTCGACCTGATCGGGCGTCGTGCGCTCGGGCGCCCGCTCGGGCGCAATCTCGGGGTCGCGCCGACGTCCGCGCGGACCCGACTGTTGTCCCGGCTCAACTCGCTGTGGAACGACCACCTGAATGGCCCGACGTTCTGGAGGATTCGAGAGCTCGACCCCGACCGAGCCGCCCTGCGCCCGTACTCCACCATCCTCGCGACGATCCCGATCGAAGCCAGCCCCGCGGTCGCCCCGGCCCGGGGGGGCACCTCCTCCTGACGTCGGACCGGACCGGGGGGGTCCCTTCTGGGGTCGGCCCGGAGTGTCGACGATTCACCCCGGCGGGTCCGGTGCCACGTCTAGCGTTATATCGCGGCCCTGGGTCGGCACATCGGAGGGTGCGGATGTCGACGGCCGCGACACCCCCCAAGGTGCCGACCGGCTCCTCGGGGGACCAGTTTCCGACCGACCGTCTCGCGGCCGCGTACCGAACGATGCTCGTCGCCCGGGCGACGGACGAGCGGTGTCTGTCGCTCCAACGGCAGGGGCGGATCGGGTTCTACGTCCCGCTCTCCGGGCAGGAGGCGGCCCAGGTCGGTTCCGCGGTCGCCCTCGAGTCCGCGGACTGGGTCTTCCCGGCGTACCGCGAGCTCGCGGTCGCCCTGGTCCGCGGCGTCCCCCTCGGGGCGATCCTCGACCAGCTGTTCGCGAACGGCCGGGACCGAACGAAGGGCCGGCAGATGCCGAATCACTTCGGCTTCCGCGACCAGAACTTCGTGGTCGCTTCCAGCCCGATCGGCACGCAGATCACCCAGGCGGTCGGGGCGGCGATGGCGGCCCGACGGCGCCGCGATCCGATCGCGACGATCGCGTACTTCGGCGACGGCGCGACGAGTTCGAACGATTTCCACGCGGGCCTCAATTTCGCCGGCGTGTACCGGACGCCGACGATCTTCTTCTGCCAGAACAACGGGTGGGCGATCTCCCTGCCTCGCGAGCGGCAGACGAGGAGCCCGACGCTGGCCGAGAAGGCCGCGTCCTACGGCTTCCCGGGCGTGGTCGTGGACGGCAACGATCTCGAGGCGGTCTACGCGGCGGTCCGGGACGCCCGGGCGCGGGCGGTCGCCGGCGAGGGACCCACGTTGATCGAGGCGCAGGTGTACCGGTTCGGGGCGCACTCGACGTCCGATGACCCTCGTCGGTATCGGTCCGACGCGCAGGTCGAGGCCGCGAGGAAGCGGGACCCGGTCCATCTGCTGAAGGACCGGCTCGTCGCGGCGGGACTCCTGGACGACGCGCGGGACGCCCAGTGGTGGGAGGAGGCGCGGGCGGAGGTTGCGAGGGCGGTCGAGTCCGCCGAAGGAGCCCCCCCGGTCGATCCGATGAGCTTCTTGGACGATGTGTTCGCGGAGCCGACCCCGCGCTTGCGCGCGGAGCGCTCGGCGCTCGAAGGACTCGTCCGGGACGGGCTGTTGAAACCATGACCGAGCGGACGCTCGTCCAAGCGGTCAACCGGGGCCTGTTCGAGGCGATGCAGGCCGACCCCGACGTGATCCTCCTGGGAGAGGACATCGGCGTCAACGGGGGAGTGTTCCGGGCGACCGAGGGGCTCGCGCAACAGTTCGGGGAGGACCGGGTGCTCGATACGCCGCTCTCCGAGACCGGGATCGTCGGCACCGCGATCGGGATGGCGCTCTACGGCCTGAAACCGGTCGCGGAGATCCAATTCCTCGACTTCATCTACCCCGCGTTCGACCAGATCGTGAGCGAGCTCGCGAAGTTCCGGTACCGATCGGGGGGACAGTACCCCTGCCACGTCGTGATCCGGACTCCGTACGGGGGCGGCATCAAGGGGGGGCTCTACCATTCCCAGAGCTCGGAGGCGTACTTCGCGCACACTCCCGGCCTCAAGGTCGTCGTGCCGTCGACCCCGGCCGACGCGAAGGGACTCCTGCTCAGCGCGATCCACGACGAGGATCCCGTGATCTTCCTGGAACCGAAGCGGATCTACCGCTCGGTGACGGGCGAGGTGCCGGACGGGGACCACCGCGTCCCCTTCGGGGCGGCACGGGTCGTTCGCGAGGGGACGGACGTGAGCCTGTTCGCCTACGGCGCGATGGTGCCCCCCACGACGGAGGCGGCCGAGGCGCTCGCGGGCGACGGGATCTCGGCCGAGGTGCTCGACCTCCGGACCCTGGTCCCGCTCGACGAGGACGCGATCGTCGCGTCCGTCGAGAAGACCGGCCGGGCGGTCGTGGTCCACGAGGCGCCCCGTACGTGCGGCTTCGGGGCCGAGGTCGCCGCGCTCCTGGCCGAACGCGCGTTCTACTCCCTGAAAGCCCCGATCGCTCGGGTCACGGGGTTCGACACCCCGTTCCCGTACGCCCTCGAGAACGTCTACCTCCCGGACGCGCCGCGGATCGCCCACGCGGCCCGATCGACCGTGCGGAGCGGCTAGGAGACGCGGTGGCGTTCGAGTTCCGGCTTCCCGACATCGGGGAGGGCGTTGCCGAGGGGGAAGTCGTCCAGTGGTTCGTGCAGGAGGGCGACGCGATCCGCGAGGACCAGCCGCTCGTCAGCGTCCTGACCGACAAGGCGAACGTCGAGATCCCGTCGCCGAAGACCGGTCGCATCGCGAAGATCCACGCCGCCGTCGGTACGAAGGTCAAGGTCGGCGGCCTGCTGGTCACGATCGACACGGGCGACCCGGCTCCGGCGAGGTCGGCCGCGGCTCCGACGAAGCCCGCCGAAAAGGGCCCCCCCGCCTCGTCAGGAGCCGCCTCCTCGACGAACGGTTCGCCCCCCCCGGCCGCCGTCCAAGCGTCCCCGTACGTGCGACGACTGGCGACCGAGCGGGGGATCGACCTTTCCACGGTGCGCGGCTCCGGGCCCGGCGGACGAGTGGTGGAGGCGGACCTCGGGGGGCCCCGGTCCTCGACCTCCCCCCCGCCGAGCGCTCCCGCGTCCGCGCCGTCCCCCCGCGTCGCCCCGCCCCCCCCGGTCGAGGGCGCGGAGGTGCGGGAACGGATCCCGATCCGGGGCGTACGCCGCGTCATCGCGGAACACATGTCCGAGTCGATGCATCGGGCCGCCCACTTCACCTACGTCGAGGAGGTCAACGCCACCGAGCTCGTGGTGGTGCGGGACCGCATGGCGAAGCACGTCGAGAAGGACGGCGTCCGCCTGAGCTACCTCCCGTTCCTCGTCAAGGCCGTGGTCGCGGGGCTGAAGGCCCATCCTCGGCTGAACGCCACGGTCGACGACGCGCGCGAGGAGCTCGTCGTCCGCGCGAAGTACCACATCGGCATCGCAGCGGCGGCGCCGGAGGGGCTCATCGTCCCCGTGGTGCGCGATGCGGACACGAAGAGCGTGGGCCAACTGGCGCAGGAGATCCAGTCCCTGGCGGAGCGCGGGCGCGCCGGGAAGCTGACCCGCGGCGAACTGACCGGGAGCACGTTCACCATCTCCAGCCTCGGGGCGCTCGGAGGCGTCCTCGCGACCCCGATCCTGAACTACCCCGAGGTGGGGATCCTCGGGGTGCACAAGATCCAACGGCGTCCGGTCTATCGGGCGGACGGGACGATCGGCCCCGCGGACCTGATGAACCTCTCGCTGTCGCTCGACCACCGCGTCGTCGATGGGATCGACGGCGCCCAGTTCGTCGCGACCGTCCGGCAGTACCTCGAGGACCCGCACCAGCTGTTCGCCGAGTTGGCGTAGCCCGGGCACAGCGGTCGGTCGAACGGTCGGGAGGTCGCCCATGACCCCCGAGCCCGCGGTGGTCCCGCTGCCCGAAACGGCCGGCGACGCGGAGCGGCTGCTCGGACCCGGGTGGGTCGAGACGTGCCGGGCGGCCTACCGGTGGATGGTGACGGGGCGTACGCTGGACGCCCGGATGCAGGCGCTGCAACGCCAGGGCCGCGTGGGGTTCTACGGGGCCGCGACCGGTCAGGAAGCCGTCAGCGTCGCGGCCGGCCTCGCGTGCGACCCGGCGGACTGGGTCTACCCCGGTCTGCGGGAACAACTGGTCGCGCTGGTCCGGGGCCATCCGCTCGGGACGTACGTCCATCACCTGTTCGCCGACGCCCAGGACCCGGCCGTGGGACGGAACATGCCGTGCCACCCGACGGCGCGGGACGTCCGCTACGTATCGATGTCCTCGGTGATCGGCACCCAGATCACCCACGCCGTCGGGACCGCGTTCGCCCTGCGGCGGCGGGGGGACCGGGGCGTGGCGCTCGCGTTCTTCGGCGACGGGGCGACGAGCGCGAACGACTTCCATGCCGGCCTCAACTTCGGCGCGGTCTACCGCCTCCCCGTCCTGTTCTGCTGCACGAACAACCAGTGGGCGATCTCGCTGCCGGTCGAGCGCCAGTCGGCGTCCCCGACCCTGGCCGCGAAAGCCGCGGCGTACGGGCTCCCGGGGGAACGCGTCGACGGGACGGACTTCCTGGCGACGTACGGGGCGCTCTCCCGATCGCTCGCGGCCCTCCGGTCGGGCGAAGGGCCCCGCTTGCTCGAGTTCGTCGTCTACCGGATGACGGCCCACTCGAGTTCCGACGACCCGAAGCGGTACCAGCCGGTCGGGTGGGCCGCCGCCGCCACGGCGCACGACCCCGTGGCCCGCCTGACCGACTGGATGAGCTCCGCGGGCATCCTCTCCGCCGATCTCCGGACGGAGGTCGAGCAGGCCGCCGAACGGACGGTCCGGGAGGCGGTCTTGGGGGCCGAAGCGACGGCGCCGCCCGCGGACGGGACGCTGACCGAAGATGTCTATGCCCCGTCGCGCTCCCCCGCCAGTCGGTAAGGGGACGGCATGGCAGGTACCTACGCCCGGTCCACGGAGGTCGCCGTCATCGGCGGGGGACCCGCCGGCTACATGGCGGCGATCCGGGCCGGGCAGCTCGGCCGCAAGGTGCT
>JASHVP010000167.1 GCA_030044475.1 Thermoplasmata archaeon
GCGCCCGCGGGCCGGGCCTCGGCGGCGCTCGCGGCCGCGCCGGACGCGGCCGCCTCCGGCCCGTGAGCGACGACGATCCGCCGCCCCCCCGCGGCGCGGTCCGGCGGGGCGAAGGAGAGGTGACGCAGTGGCCGCGGGGCCTCGTCGAGTACGTCCCGAGCGGCGCCGCCGAGGTCCCGCCGGATCCGGAGGAGGACCGCCTGCTCCAGCGGGCGAACCTCGCCGGGCGGCTCCTGGCCGTGCTCGCCGGCCGCGGCGGGGAGGTGGCCAGCGCCATCGAGGAGCTCCGACGCATCGACGGGCTCCGGCGCGCCGGCCAGCGGGCCGAGGCGACCGCCCGGCTCGACCGCCTGCTCGCGACGATCGACGCGCGGTCGGGCGCGCTCCCGCCACCTTAAGGGACGTACCTGCGTCCCCCCGCGCGATGGCCCCTCCCCGGTTCGGAACGTTCTCGATCGTCGCCTTCGACCGCGAGCTGAACGCGTGGGGCGTCGCCGTGCAGTCGAAGTTCATCTCGGTCGGGTCGGTGGTCCCGTTCGCCGAGGCCGGCGTCGGGGCGATCGCGACCCAGGCCCTCGCGAACTACGAGTACGGGCACGACGCCCTCACCCTCCTCCGCCAGGGGACGCCCGCGGCGCGGGTCGTGCAGCAGCTGACCGGCGCCGACCCGGGGCGCGACGAACGCCAGCTCGGGGTCGTCGACCGGACCGGGGCGGCCGCTTCGTTCACCGGGGCCAAGTGCATGGAGTGGGCCGGGCACGAGGTCGGCGAGGGGTTCGCCTGCCAGGGGAACATCCTGTTCGGCCCCGAGGTCGTCCGCGCGATGGCCCGGACGTACGAGGCGACGCCGGGCGACCTGCTCGACCGGCTGCTCGCGGCGCTGGCCGCGGGGCAGCGGGAGGGAGGGGACCGCCGGGGCATGCAGTCGGCCGCCCTCCTCGTCGCCCGGGCCGGCGCGGGCTACGGGGGCAGCGACCGATGGGTCGACCTGCGGGTCGACGACCATCCCTCCCCGATCGAGGAGCTCCGCCGCGTCTTCCGGCTCTACGACCTGACGATGCTCTCCCGGGAGGACCCCGCGACGCTGCTGCCGATCGCCGGCGAGACGGCGACCGCGCTCCAGCACGACCTGCACGTGCTCGGGTACTACACGGGCCGGCTGAACGGGACGTGGGACGCCGCGGGCCGGACCGCGTTCCAGCGGTTCGTCGGCGAGCACAACTTCGAGAATAAGCAGCGGGACGACGATCGGGTCTGGCCGTCGATCCTCGGCTACCTCAAGGAGCAGGCCGCGGCGGAGACCGCGCGCCGGACCCGGACCGCGCCGATCGTGCCGGGGGCGCTCGACCGGGGCCCCGGCGCCGCGCCGCCGGGAGGCGGGACATCCCCGACGCCGAACCGCACGTCGAAGTGACCGTCACGGTCCGGCGGGCCTGCGCCTCGCCCGAGGCCGCGGAGGCGCTGCGTCGGGCCGTCGCCGCGGACACGCCGGAGTTCGTGTCGCTCGCGACCGACGGGGCCACGCTGACGATCTCGCTCACGGCCCGGACGCCCGCGAGCGCGCGGGCCACGCTCGAGGACCTGATGGCGTGCCTGGCGGCGGCCGACCGCCTCCCGTCCCCCGGCGGGTCAGCGGCCGATCGCCGCGGCGAGCGGGCCGACGAGGAGCGGTAGGACGGTCTCGACGTCCCCGACGATCCCGACGTCCGCGTCCCGGAACACCGGGGCGGCGGGATCCCGGTTCACGGCGAGCACCGCGCCGGCGCGCCGCCACCCGACCGCGTGATTCACCGCTCCCGAAACGCCGAGGAGGACGGCGAGCCGGGGAGCGAGGAGACGGCCCGTCAATCCCACCTGGCGCTGTCGGGGGACCCAGCCGGCGTCGACCACCCGCCGGGTCGCGCCGAGCCCGGCCCCCCACTGACGCAGGACCGGGGCGAGCCGGGCGATCCCGTCGGGCCCCCCGATCCCCATGCCGACGGCGACGACCACGTCGTAGGCGTCCAGGTCCGGACCGTCCCCGACCTCGCGGCCGGACCCGGTGGCGATCCGACGCCGCGTCGGAGGCGGTGGTTCGAGGGCCCGCCAGAGGAACCCGCGGCGGTCCGCCGGCGGGGGCGCGACGGCGAAGACCCCCGGGCGCACGGTCGCCAGCGAGGGCCGGGTCCGGCTCCGGACCGTCGCGACGGTGCGTCCGCCGAACGACGGCTTCGTCCATACGATCGCCCCGGCGCCGTCGAGGGCGCATCCGACGGCGTCGCCCGTGAGGCCGAGCTGACGCCGAGCGGCGACCGCGGCGGCGACCTCCCGGCCGAACGGGTCCGACGAGAACACCGCGCCGGCCATCTCCGGCCGGTCCCGGAGCAGCTGCTCGACCGCCGCCACCGCAACGTCCGGGTCGACCGGCACCTCGGGGGTCTCGACGACGTATCCGGCCAACGCCCCGGCCGAGGCGAGGCGGATCCGGTCCGCCTCGGTCGGCGGACTGCCGACCCAGACGGCCGACGACCAGTGGTCCGGGAGCGAGCGGCGGAGCTCGGCGACCGCTCCCACGACCCCGGAGGCCAAGGTCCCGTCGCCGCCGGTGACGAGCACCGCGACCTCCCGAGCCGGTGACGGGGGGTCGGGGGCCGCGGGCAGAGGGGCGGCGGGCGACCGGGCCCGCAGGCGGGGTGCCAAGGCGCGGAGGGCCCCGGCGACCCGGGCGGACAGCTCTCCCTCGGCGAACACGACGGGCGCCCTCTCGACGGCCGCGTCCTGGATCGCGATCACCTCGGTCGAGGACCCCAAGAGCCCGACCTCGGCGTCCGGGAGCCCGAGATCCGCTCGCGACCACCGCTCGACCGCGGCCTCCTCGATCCGGGCCAGCGCCTCCGGCGCCGGCCGGAGCGGCTTCGCGATCTTCTCCCCGACGCTGACGACCGCCGGGGTGGGGAGGCGCCAGCTCGACCAGCCGTCGGCGGTGTCCCCCGCGACATCCACCGCCGACCGATCGTCGGACCACCGGACCGACCGCGCCCCCGTCGCGACCGGCCACCCCAGGAGACCGGCGAGCTCGGGCGGCACCTGACCGGTCTCGCTGTCCGTCGACCACGCCCCGGCGAGGACGAGCTGCGGTCCGAGGCGACGGACCACGGCGGCCAGCGCGCGGGCGGTCGCGAGCGTGTCCGATCCGGCGAAGGCCGGGTCCGTGACCAGGACGGCGTGGTCCGCGCCGACGGCGAGCGCCTCGCGCAACGGGCCCGCCGCCGGTCCCGGGCCGAGCGAGGCCACGGTGAGAACGTCCCCCGCCGCGCGGAGCTCGAGGCCGACGCGCAGCGCCCGCTGGTCGAACGGGTTCAGGAACAGCTCCCCGCGCGAGCGGACGACCGTTCTCCGCGTCCGGTCGAACTCCAGCTGGTCGAGCGCCGGGACGGCCTTGGCGATGACGAGGAACCGCATCCGCGCGCCCCGGCGGGACGGGGGCGTGGGGGGATAAGTAGGCCGGGCCGCTCCCGGGCTCGTGCCGGGATCGGGGACGGTACCGTCGCTCCCCCCACCCTCCCCGGCCTCGGCGACTACGTACGCGATCGGGGTGGGGATCACCGTCCTCGCGGTGGTGAGCCAGTACTTCGTTCCGGTCGAGTGGCCCGCGACGCGGGTCGTCTACGGGAACCTCCCGGGCGACCTGCTCGTCGTGTACGGCATCCCGATCGCGACGTTCGCGCTCCTCCTCGGGGCGGCCCCGCTGCGGGCGTGGCGGACGCGCCTGGGGACCGCGGCCGAGGAGGGCCTTCGTTGGTATGGGGCGCTCTCGATCCTGGCCCTCGGGATCATCATCGTCCTCGCGGTCGTCTACGAGGCGGTCGACCCGTCCGCGCTGAGCTTCCTCAACAAGCCGAATCCGGCGCTCCAGGAGGCCCAGGGCGATCCCTGGTTCTACGTCGGCTTCTCGTTCGTGGTCGGAGCGATCGAAGAGACGATCTTCCGCGGCTGGATCTTCGGGTACTGGGCGCGCCGTTCCGCGTCGTGGGTCGGCCCCGCGGCGTGGACGAGCGCGATCTTCGCCGGGGTGCACCTCTATTACGGATTCACCTACGGTCCGGCCGCCCCGCTGATCTTCCCGACGCTGTTCCTGATCGGGTTCGCCTTCGCCGCGACGTACCGCCTGACGGGCGGGAACCTCGTCGTCGTCGCGCTGCTCCACGGCGAGAACGACGCCAGCGCGTACCTCACGATCATCCCCGGCTTCCAAACGATCGGGGTCG
>JASHVP010000168.1 GCA_030044475.1 Thermoplasmata archaeon
ACTCGTTCGCCGCCGGCTCGACGGCGTCGACCGACCGGGTCGCTTCGCGGTCGTCGTCCCGCTCCGGCGCCAGGAGGAACCCGCAACACTCGTCCGGATACGTCGACCGCGCGTGCGAGCGGATCGCGCCGAGCAGCGGGGCCGGGAGGGTGAGGTCCGTCATGCGCCGTCGACCTCTCGACCTGAACCGCCGTCCGGGAGGATCGCCACGATCACGGCCTGGGGACTCGCGGCCGCCACGGACCGGGCGACGGCCACGGCCGCCCCCGACGACGCGCCCACGGCCAACCCTTCCTCCCGGGCGAGCCGGCGGACCATCTCGAGCGCCTCTTCGGTCTCGATCCGCACCGTCCGGTCGACCACTCTCGCGTCGTACGTCGACGGTCGCAAGGCCGTCGGCAAGTGCTTCAGCCCCTCGAGGCCATGGAGGGGTCCCGTCGGCTCGACCGCCACGACCTCGATCCGGGGGTCGCGTTCCTTGAGATACCGACCGGTGCCGGAGATGGTTCCCCCGGTCCCGACCCCCGCCACGAGCATCGAGATCCGTCCGGAGGTCTGCTGCCACAGTTCCGGGCCGGTGGTCGCGTAGTGGGCGCCCGGGTTGGCCGGGTGGTTGTACTGGTCGGGATAGAAGTACCGGTCGGGCGACGCGGCGGCGAGCCTTCGCGCCTCCCGCTGCGCCCCGTCGGTCCCTTCGAGGGGATCGCTGAAGACGAGGTCGGCCCCGTACGCCCGGATCCGGGCGACGCGATCGGGATTCGCGTTGCGAGGAACGACGAGCGTGACCGGAAAGCCGATCCGGGCGCCGAGCATCGCATACGCGACGGCCGTGTTCCCGCTCGACGCGTCGAGCAGGGTCGTCCCGCTTCCCAGGCGACCCCGCGCGAGCGCGTCGCGCACGATCCCCAGCGCCGCGCGGTCCTTCACCGATCCGGTCGGGTTGAGGAACTCCGCCTTGCCCCACAACTCGGCCTCGAGCCCGTGGCCCACGGTGCGCAGCGGGAGCAGCGGCGTTCCGCCGACCCGGTCGAGCAAGGGGTCGTTCGGCCCCGCCACCCGGTCGAACCTGGTAGAGCGGGCCCCGGGACCGTCGGTCAGCGCAGCTGGATCAGATGCGTGCACCGCATCCCTCCGCGGCCGATCGAGTCCTCGAGGTCGACCCCAGCTTCCCCGAGCAGAGTCTCGGTGAGCCGTTGGTCGAAGACGTTGCACAGGAGGTACGGGTGGGTGAGGGCGCTCTGCCGGAAGACGCAGTTGGTCCGGACGATCCGCGTCCGGCCGTCCGGGGTCCGTTCGGAGATGCACTGGAACCCGAGCCGATTGAGCGCGGCAACGAGGAACCGCGCCTTGTCGTCGGCGCTCGCGCCGTGCGGGATCTCCTTGGCGACCTGGCGGGCCATCCGCTCGGCCGCCTCGGCGAAGAGCGCACTGACGTACCCCTCGCCCTCGCGGGCGAGCAGCTCGTCGACGACCGTGTCGAGGATCAGGTCGTACTTCTTGGGGAACAGCTCCTGTCCCCGCCCCGTCAGCAGGTAGCGCTTTCGCGGACGGCCGACGCCTTCCCGGTGGAACGACGCCACCACGAGCCCGCGACTCTCCATCCGGTCGAGATGGCCCCGCGCGGCGCTCTCCTGGATGCCGAGTTTCTCGGCGAGCTCGTGGGCGGTCCGGGGCGCGGCGGCCAGTTCCTCCAGGATCCGGCCCCGCGTTCCCTCGAGGGCGTCCGGCTCCGTCGTCGACATCGTGCGGTCGCTCCGTCCGTCTGGCGCGGGCGGTTTCGATTTACGCACCGCGCCATGCTTAAATAACGGTATCGGCTCGTAACCTCCGAAGACGCATGGCGATGATGGCCTCCCCGCACACGCTCGTGGTCGAGAACCTCCATGCGGAGGTCGCCGGAAAGGAGATCCTGAAGGGGGTCAACCTCACCCTCAAGACCGGGGAGCTCACGGCGCTGATGGGACCGAACGGCTCCGGCAAGAGCACCCTGGCCTACGCCCTGATGGGCCACCCGAAGTACAAAGTGACGAAGGGATCCGTCCACTTGGACGGCCAGGACCTGCTCAAGCTCACCGTCGACCAGAGATCCCGCGCCGGACTGTTCCTGGGCTTCCAGTACCCGCAAGAGGTCTCGGGACTGTCGCTCTCGAAGTTCCTGTGGACCGCCTACATGCAGCGGCACACGGCGCAGACCGCGAACACCGTCGAGTTCGACCGGAACCTCAAGGAGAACCTGGGGTGGCTCGGCATGGACGAGGCGCTGCTCAAGCGGTCGCTCAACGAGGGGTTCTCCGGCGGGGAGAAGAAGCGCGTCGAGGTCCTCCAGATGGCGACGCTCCGGCCGGCGTTCTCGATCCTCGACGAGCCCGATTCTGGCCTCGATATCGACGCGGTGCGGGCCGTCGGCGAGACCGTCGCGAAGCTCCACCGGCCCGACGCCGGGATCCTCGTCATCACGCACTACCAGCGGATCCTGAAGTACCTCCGTCCCGACCGAGTCCACGTCATGGTCGACGGCGTCGTCGCGCTCTCCGGCGGCCGGGAGCTGGCCGAGGAACTCGAGGCGAAGGGATACGACTGGGTCCGCGTCGGGGTCCCCGGCGCGACAGCCTGAAGCCCCATCCCGCGTTCCGGTACCCCGGACGATGGACGTCGAGAAGATCCGTCGGGACTTTCCGCTCCTCCACCGCGAGGCGAACGGCCATCCGCTCGTCTATCTCGACTCGGCCGCGACGAGCCAAAAGCCCCAGAGCGTCATCGACGCCGAGGCCCGCTACTACGAGGAAGCGAACGCGAACGTCCGTCGTGGGGTGTACGCGCTCAGCGTCGAAGCGACGGATGCGTACGAGGCCGCCCGGGAACGGGTGGCGGGCTTCCTCGGGGCGAAGGACCCGAACGAGGTCGTGTTCGTGCGAGGCACGACCGAGGGTCTCAACCTCGTCGCCAACACGTTGGGCCAGCATCGGCTCCAGCGCGGCGACCGGGTCGTCACCACGGTGATGGAGCACCATTCGAACATCGTCCCGTGGCACCAACTCCGGGAGTCGAAGGGGATCCACGTCGACTTCGTCGACATCGACGCGACCGGGGGGCTGCGGCTGGACCAGCTCGACGAATTCCTGCGCGCGCGCCCCAAGGTCGTGACCGTCGCGCACGTCTCGAACGTGCTCGGCACCGTGAACCCGGTGCGGGAGATCGCCGACCGGGCCCACGCCGCGGGGGCGCTCGTGGTGGTCGACGCCGCCCAATCGGCCCCGCATCGCCGACTCGACGTGCAGGCCCTGGGCGCCGACTTCCTCGCCTTCTCCGGTCACAAGACCCTGGGACCGATGGGGATCGGGGCGTTGTGGGCCCGGGGCGAACTGCTGGACGAGCTGCCGCCGTACATGGGAGGCGGCGAGATGATCCGGGAGGTCCACACCGACCGGATCTCGTACTGCGACCCGCCGGCGAAGTTCGAAGCGGGGACGCCGAACGTCGGGGGGGCGATCGGGTTGGCAACGGCCCTGGAGTACCTCGAGGCCGTCGGGTGGGACTCCCTGGCGGCGCACGAGCGGACGCTGCAAGAACGGGGACTCCGGGCGATCCGCGACCGGGGGGACGGACGGCTCCGCCTGATCGGCCCGCCGGATCCCGCGGACCGTGAGTCGGTCATCTCCTTCACGGTCGACGGGGTCCACCCGCACGACGTCGCGAGCCTGCTCGACGCCGACGGGATTTGCGTTCGGGCGGGGCACCACTGCGCCCAACCGCTGATGGAGCGTCTCGGGGTCCCGGCCCTCACCCGCGCGAGCCCGTACCTCTACAACACGGTCGCCGAGATCGACGCCCTGTTCGCGGGCCTCGACCGCGTGTTAAAGCTGTTCGAGCGGGGCGCGAAGAGCCCGGCCCGCGGTGGAGCGACCACGGCGAGCTGACCCATCCCCCGGTGTCGCACGTGGCGTGACAACGGACCCTCCGGCGAGCCTCCCGCTGTCGTAAGCGGCTGGGTCGCACCGTGCGCGACCTCTCATTTAAATACGCCGGCGTGATGGAATTGCCGAGGAGCCTATGGCGCAGACGGCGTCCGAGATCACACCCCTCGATTACACTCGCTACGACTTCAAGAATCCGGAGACGTACCGGCTCCGGATCCCGAAAGGACTCTCCCGTTCGGTGGTCGAGCAGATCTCCCGGTTCAAGGAAGAGCCGGACTGGATGCTCGAGTACCGGCTCCGGGCGTACGACCACTTCGTGGAACGTCCGGTGCCCGACTGGGGTCCCAGCCTCAGCGACATCGACTTCGACGCGTACACGTACTACGCGAATCCGCTGCTCGAGGGCGAAACGAAGCGCAAGTGGGAGGACCTTCCGGCCGACATCAAGAACACCTTCGAGAAGCTCGGGATCCCGAAGGCCGAGCGGGAGTTCTTCGGTGGGGTCGGGGCCCAGTACGACAGCGGGACCGTCTACCATAAGATCCGCGAGGACCTGGCCGCGAAGGGCGTCATCTTCACGGACACGGACACGGCGGTCAAGGAGCATCCCGACCTCGTCCGCAAGTACTTCGGCAAGATCGTGCCGTACAACGACAACAAGTTCTCCGCGCTGAACAGCGCGGTCTGGTCCGGAGGGAGTTTCGTCTACGTTCCGCCCGGCGTGGATGCGGGCATCCCGCTTCAAGCGTACTTCCGGATCAACGCGAAGAACGTCGGGCAGTTCGAGCGGACCCTGATCATCGCCGACAGGGGCGCGAAAGTGCACTACCTAGAGGGATGCCTTCCGGTCGGGGAAGAGGTCCTCGTCGGGGACGAGCTCACCCCGATCGAGGAGATCACGACGGGCCAGACCGTCCTCAATAGCGACGGAGCGGAGACGACCGTCGAGAGGACGATGGTCCGGCCGTTCGGCGGCGAGTTGATCGAGATCACGCCCGTCTCCGTCGGGAATCGATTCCGGCTGACTCCCGAGCATCCGGTCCTCTGCGTCCCCCGGCGGAAGGTGCAGGTCTCGGAGCGCCGAACGCGATCGCACACGGACGTGAGTGTCGAGAAGCTGCTCCGGGCGACCCCCGAGTTCGTGCCGGCGGGCGACCTCGCGCCGGGCGACTTCGTGCACTACCCGATCAACCAGACGGAGCACGACGACGATCGGTTCACCGAACCGGCGCTCACGGTGCTCGGGTACTATCTTTCCGAAGGCTGCGCGCAGCAGATCAACCATTGCGACGCAGTCACGTTCACGTTCCACATCGCGGAGACCGAGTACGTCGAGCGCCTGTCCGACGCCATCTTCGCGCTTACCGGAAAGCGACCGTGGGTGAATCGGCAGCCCGAGAAGCACGCCGTCGTGGTTGGAGTCTACTCGAAGGACCTCTACGCCTTCTGCGTGGAGCATGCGGGAAGGTACGCCGAAGCCAAGCGCCTGAGCAAGGAGGTCATGGATCTGCCTCCCGCCAAGCAGCGCGTCCTCCTCACCACCTACTACGAGGGCGACGGCAACGAGTCCGAGCGGTATGGGACCGTGCACCGTGTGATGACGGTCTCCCGACAGCTCGCCTACCAGGTCCAGGAGCTCCAGGCGCGCCAGGGG
>JASHVP010000169.1 GCA_030044475.1 Thermoplasmata archaeon
CGTGAAGGACGACTCCCGCGGCGGATTCTTCGGCGGCAACTCCGCGTTCGTCACCCTACCGACCGCGCAGGTCCTGACGAACGAGACGGGCGAGGTCAACTTCGTCGCGGTCACGAACGTTGGGTCTCTCGAAGGCGGCGTGGCGCACTCCGGCGCGGTGACCTCGTTCCTCAACGCGACGCTCCTCGCCGCCGGGAGCCCGTTCGGGCTGGCGGCGTACCCCGTCCTCCAATCGGCGCTGAACGCCGCGATCGCGGCCGGCCAGTCGATCGCGACGCTGTTCCTCGTGCTCGGGCTGTTCTCGATCGTCGCCGGGGCGCTTCTCATCGTGGGGATCTTCGTGACCCTCGCCGAGGAGCGGAAGGGGGAGATGGGGATGCTCCGCGCCGTCGGCCTGCCCCGTCGGTCCCTCGTCTACGTCTACTACTTCGAGGGGACGGTCTACGCGGCGGTCAGCGCGCTCGTCGGGACCGCGCTCGGCGTCGGGGTCGGCTACCTCCTCCTCACGATCTACACCCGGTCGGGGTCGGTCACGAGCAACGTGGCCGCCGCCTTCCAGTCGTCGTTCACGGTCTCCCCGACCAGCCTGGTCGCCGCCTATGTGATCGGATTCCTGCTGACGCTCGCCACCATCGCGGCCGCGAGCGCCCGGGTGAGCCGGCTCAACATCGTCCGGGCGATCCGCTCGATCCCGGAACCGCCTCCGTCCCACCGGGCCTACACGTACCTCGCGGCCGTGGGGGCCGCGATCCTCGTCGTGGGCGCCCTCCTGTTCCTGCGGACCCGGACGGGCACCGGCGACGTCAGCCTCCCGCTCATCGGGCTCGGACTCGCGATCGTCGGCGCCGCGCTCGTCGCGACGCGGTTCGTGAAGAACCGCTACGCGTTCACCGCCGGCGGCCTCCTGCTCCTCGTCTGGGGCGGGTCGGTGCCGGTGCACCGGGCGCTCCTCGGCTCGCAGCACAGCGGGACGATCTTCGCGGTCTTCGTCGAGGGCATCGAGCTGGTCACGGGAGCGGTGCTCCTGTTCGTGTACAACTCGGACCTGATCGCGGCGGCCGTCTCGCGCCTCGCCGGACGAAAGGGCCGCCGCGTCTCGGTCGCCCGGGTCGGCTTCGCCTACCCGCGGCGGCAGCCGACCCGCAGCGCCGTGAACTTCGCGATCTTCGCCCTCGTCATCTTCACCGTCGTGCTCATCGCGGCCTACGGCAGTTCCGTCTCCACGGCCCTCGCGGACTCCGTCACGGCCGAGTCCGGCGGGTACACGTACTTCGGGGTGACGAACGGACCCGCCGGCGCCCTCCCGTCCGAGCTCCAGAACAACACGACGCTCGCTCCCCTCGTGCCGACGGTCGTGCCGCTCGTCTTCGGGTTCGTCACCGTCGAGCTCCCGGGCGGTTCGTCCCTGACCGACGGGATCTATGCGGGGCCGACGAACGTCTCGTCGTCGGAGAGCCTCTATGCCACGAACCAGTACAACTTCACGGCGACCCTGGGCGGGATCTCGGCGGCCGAAGTCTGGCACGACCTGGCCACCGAGACCAACGTCACCGTCGCGGACCAGGGGTACGAGCCCGGCGAATCGACGGTCGTGGGCAGCGCGCACGCCACGGTGCCCCTCGGCGGGTCCGTCCGGCTCCTGAACCCGGCGACCCACGCCACCGACCGTCTCACGGTGATCGGGTTCCTCTCCCAGCAGTTCCTCAGCGGTTTCTGGGTGAATCCGACGACCGCCGCGGCCCTGGGGTACAGCGGGTACTCGGCGTTCCTCTTCCGGATCGCGTCCGGGGCCTCCGGGACCGTCGTCTCGCAGGACCTGAAACGGGCGTTCTACGGGGACGGCCTGCTGCTCTACGACTTCGCTCAGATCCTGCAGTCCGCGGTGCAGTCGACCGAGGCGGCGATCGGCCTGCTCGAGGTGTTCGTCGCGCTCGGCCTGGCGGTCGGGATCGCCGGGATGGGGATCGTCGCGTTGCGCGCCGTCACCGAGCGCCGCACGCAGATCGGGATGCTGCGGGCCACCGGATTCACGCGCACCATGGTCCTGGGAGCGTTCCTGGTCGAGTACTCGTTCATCGCCCTGCTCGGGATCGCGGTCGGCACGGGCCTCGCGATCTGGCTCTACTTCGGGGCGGTCTCCGGGAGCTCGTTGGGCCAGTACGGCGTCTTCGTCGTGCCGGTCGCCACGATCGTGACGATCACGCTGGTCGCGTACGTCCTGACGATCCTCGCCATCCTGGGGCCCTCGTGGAAGGCAGCGACTCTCGCCCCGGCGGAGGCGGTCCGGTCCACGGAGTAGGCGCGCGCCCGGTCGGCCGCGGACCCGAGCGGCTCGCCGACGGGGCTACCGACCCTGGTCGATGCCGTACCACTGCCGGAATCGGTGGACGTTCGGGATCGTCCCGATCAGGATCAAGGCGTCCCCGGGGCGGAGGTCGATCGAGGTCTCGGGATTGATGTTCGCCGAGTATTCGCCCGCCCCGTCGGGCCGCGCGTACCCGATGAGCAGGCATCCGGAGACCTCGCGGATCTTCCGTTCGGCGTCCCCGTAGCGCATCCGGGAGATCGGGGTGGACTCCGTGATCTGGTACTCCTGCACGTCGGCCCGAACGTCTCCCTGCGTCAGGTCGTCGAGCGCGTCGGCCACATCCGGCTCGAACGCGGCCGCCGCGCAGAGCCGGCCCCCCATGTCGGCGGGGCTCGCGACGAACGTGACCCCCGCCGCCCGGAGGGTGTCCCGCAGCTCGGGCCGGGAGATCGAGACCACGACGCGGATGTGCGGAGCGACCGCCCGGGCGTTGAGGGCGGCGATCATGTTCGTGGCGTCGTCGGTCGTGCAGACGATGACGCTGTGGGCCGACGGAAGGTTGGCCCGCAGGAGGATCTCGCGCTCGCCCGGGAGTCCGTAGGTCACGTAGAGGCGGGCCTCGGAGGCCAGCGTCCGCACGTTCGGGACGTCCTCCTGCGCTTCCACGACGACCGCGACCTTCTGGTCCTGCGCCAGGAGCTCGCGGATCGCCGACCGGGCGACCGCCGAGTACCCGAGCACGACGAC
>JASHVP010000170.1 GCA_030044475.1 Thermoplasmata archaeon
GTCGCCATGAGCACGACGATCACGAGGAAGAACGTCATCACGACTTCCAGGAGGAAGACGGACCCCATCGCCACGGTGTACGGCGACCCGTTCCCGGAGTACCCCTGCGAGGCCAACGCGGAGCCCTGGGCCAGGTTCCAGAGGCCGGTCGAGCCGTGCGCGACGCCCGCGATCGCCGCGACCCCGACGATCCCGCCGACGAACTCCGAGATCCAGTAGCCGATCGCCTCCGAGATCCGGAGGCGGCCGGAGAGGAGCAGGCCCAGGGTGATCGCCGGGTTGAACGATCCGCCCGAGATATCGCCGAAGGCGTACGCCATCCCCAGGACGCCGAGCCCGAGGGCGAGGGAGATCAGCAGCACGCGCCCGTTCGGGTCGCCGCCGAAGTTCGGTAGGTTCAGGGCGAGCAGCGCTCCGCCCGTTACGGAAACGAGCAGTCCGAACGTTCCGATGAACTCGGCGACGCACTTCTGGCCGTACGTCCACGCCATCGGCGGGGGCACCGACTTCGGGGGTTAAGACTTTCGCCGCGGGCCGCCCCTCGGCGTCAGAGGACGCCCATCTGGTTGAGCTTCTCCGGAAGGTAGTGCTCCGTCACGTAGTTCAGCCCGTACTTCGCGAGCGACTGCTGCTCGGCCTTCTTGCCGTTTTTCAGCATCAGCTCGATCTCCGACCGCCACTCCGCGGTCGCGAACCGCGGGTCGGTGAGCTCCGCCTGCAGCGCGCGGACGTCCTGGTCGCTCAGCGCGTCCGACGGGAGTTCGTAGTTCTCGATGTCGGACGCCGTGACCCCGAGGAACTCGGCGCCCGGCGTGGCGAGGTAGTTCGAGATGTGGGCGGTCTTGATCGCCCCGAAGGCGACGCTCGCGAAGATGCGGAACGACCACGGGTCGCCGTCGGTGAAGACCACGACCGGCAGCTCGAGTTCCTCGGTGAGGCGCTTGAGGAACCGCCGCGTCGAGCGCGCCGGCTGCCCCTTCAGGTGGATGAGGATCGCCTTCTGGTCCTCGTCGAACCCGTTCTCGGCGAGGCGGTCGACCATCCCACCGCACTCGATCGCGATGACGAACTTCGCGTTCGTCCCGACGAACGAGATCTTCTCCTTCTCGACGTTGAACGGCAGCGAGTATCCCCCGTCGCCGACGTCGTCGCGGCAGTTGATCCGCTTCACCTGCCCCTTGCGGTTCCGCTCCTTGATCGTCAGGTCGCCGATCACCGAGGCGCCGTTCTCCTCGGGATGCAGCCGGAAGTCCTCGCGGAGGCGTTGGCAGAGGACCTCGAGGTCCTCGATCAGGAGGTTCGACTCGTCCTCGGAGTGGAACTTCGCCTCCTCCCAGCCCTCGCTGATGTAGTACAGCTCCCGGAGCGTCGACGTCTTCCGGTCGCGAGCCATCTCGTTGATGAAGTCGACGAGGTAGAACGTCCGCAGCAGCATCAGCGCGCCGTCGAGCTTCCGGGCGCTGCGCGTGCCCATCGCCTTCCCGAGCTTCCAGACCCCCTCGCGCATCTGGAACGAGAGGTTCTGCTTCGTCCGCAGCGGCAGCCGCATGCGCGGGATCTCCCCGTCGTCGAGCTGCTCGTAGATCTGCTTCGCCAGGGCGAGGGTCGGCCGGAGCGCGTCGGCCCGGATCTTCGGCTCGTCGTCACTCGTCGTCGCGGCTGCTCGCGCTCGCTTCGGCGGCATCGTAATCGACCTCCTCGTCGGCCGCTCCCGCGGCCGCCGCGTCCTGGGCGGCGGCCTCGGCCGCCTCGACGATCGTGCGGGGCAGACGGACGTCCCAGTCGCCCGGGAGCGGGTCGGCGCCGAGCAGGTGCGACTCGTCGACCCCGGCGACGTACCAGTCGACGTCGTTCGCCTCCACGTCCGTCTTCGGCGGGAGGGAGACCTCGAGCTTCGTCCGCCCGTTCGGGGCGAGCTTCGGCAGGGTCCACCACGCCCGTCCGAGCTCCGGCTCGGTGCCGTCGGGCGCCGGGGCGAACGTCGCGACCGCCAGGACCTCGGGCGGCAGCTCCGCGAACAGCTCGAGCACCCGGGGCCGCGGCGTGTAGTTCGTCACCTCGACCGGCAGGGTGACCCGCTCGGGGGCGCGGACCACGGGGGCGTCGACGTTGACGACGTCCATGATGCGCGTGATCACGGGCGTCAGGTCGGGCGGGGGCTTCCCGACCAGTTGGCTCGTCTTCTCCGCGAGCTTCGGGAGGATCTTCTGGATGATCGCGAACTTCTCGCTCGCGAACTCGCGGCGGCTCTTGCGGGAGAGGTGCGTCCGCAGGTGCCGCGCCGCCGCCTGCAGGGCGAGCGTCAGCTCCTTGTCGAGCTCGGGGTCCTCCGCGATCGCCTCCTTCGCCTCGCTCGTGAACGGGATCTTCGTCGACGCGACGTGCACGAGCAGCAGCGCCGGCCCGATCGGCACGCCCGAACCTCCCTTCTGCTCGAGCCCGTACCGCCGCCAGTCGAGGTTCCCGACGGCGTTCGTGATCGCGCACGCCCCCTGCTGGAACAGCAGGGGCACCCGGTTCGCGAACCGGAGGATCTGGATCGCCTGGTCCGCGGGCAGTCCGCCGCCGTAGACGACCCCGACCTCCACCATGAACGGGAACCCGCCGCGCACCTTGGGCGGACGGCTCACCGGGGGAGCGAAGAACTCCGGTCTCAGCTCGCCCAGGACGTTGCGGAGGCCCCGCTTGATCAGGAGCGAACCGATCGGGGAGAGGCAGTCGCTCGACGGGGCGAGCAGCGAAGCGGCCCGGAGGGAGTCCAGGAGGCGTTCCTGGCGCTCCGCCTGGATCTTGGCGGGCGGCTCCGAGGCGGGGATCTTCGCCGCCGCGAGGAGCTCCTTCGCCGACCGGGCGCTGACGCCCTGCAGGTCCTTCGCGAGGAACTCGGCGACGGTCGGCCGCCGCGTCCCTTTGAGCAGGTAGCCGAGCTCGCCGAGCTCGAGGCCGAACGGGTGGGGGAGGGTCTCCTTCGCGAGCGGGGGCAGGTCCGTCGTCGCCCGCTCGAACGTCGTCCGGGTCCCGTCCGGCTCGACGAGCACGATCCGGCAGTGCGGGTTCACGATCGCCGTGCTGCGCACGTAGTCGAGCGGCGACTGACGGCCGCGGGTGTACCGGGCCTTCAGGACCAGTTCCACGCGGGTCCCGTGCGGGCGGTCCCAGAGGACCACGTCCTCGGAGACGACCCGGGGCTGGTTCTTCTGCGTGTCGAGGACGAGCTCGAGGACGTGGGCGGCCTCCTCCTCCTCGACCTTCGAGGTGATCCGGGCCGGCCGGGCGGTCGTGAGGTTCGCGTAGAGCACGGCCGCGCTGATCCCGATCCCCTGCTGCCCGCGCGCCTGCCGGTTCGAGTGGAACCGCGAGCCGTAGAGGAGCCGGGCGAAGACGTTCGGGATCTCGCGCCGCAGGATCCCGGGCCCGTTGTCCGTGACCGCCACGCGCAGGCGCTCGTCGGTCTCCTTGGCGACCTCGACGAGGAGGTCCGGGAGCACCCGCGCCTCCTCGGCCGCGTCGATCGAGTTGTCGACCGCCTCCTTGACGGTCGTCAGCAGGGCCCGCTGGGGGTTGTCGAACCCGAGGATCTGGCGGTTGCGCTCGAAGAACTCGGCGATCGAGATGTCGCGCTGCTTCGCGGCCAGTTGCTGGGCGATCGTCGGGGGCGGAGGCACCGCCGAGCGTGGGGGAGGCGTCTCCTATAAGGCCCGCGTTCGAATCGAAGGCGGCCGCCTCGGCGGGGGTTACGACCCGCTCGGCGCCGGCCCGGTCCGGTGGGCGGCGACGTCCCGGAGCACCGGCCGGAACGGCCGCCACCGATCCGACGCCGTCGGGTCGAGGTCGACGACCCGGACCGACTCCTCGGGGACGGTGGCCACGAGCTCCACCGGGCGCCCGTCGACCGGCTCGCCGCGGGGGTCCCAGACGCCGGAGCCGCCCCCGAAGACCATCCCGTCCTCGACCCCGACCCGGTTCACGTACACGACCGGGAGCCCGTTCTCGATCGCGCGCGCCGGCAGGAGTCGGTCGAACAGGCGGCGGCTGGTGACCGGCGCCGCCGAGATCGCCACGAGCAGCCGCGCCCCGGCGAGGGCCAGCTCGCGCGAGACCTCCGGGAAGAAGACGTCGTAGCAGACCTGGAGGCCGAGCCGGTGGCCGTCCCACCCGACCGGCGCGCTCGCCGGCCCGGGCGAGAACGGCACCCCCTCCTCGAACGGCCCGAACGTGGGCAGGTACCGCTTCGCCTGGTGGTCCGTGCTCCCGTCCGGCCGGACCACGAGGGCGGCGTTGACGAGCTCCCCCGGGCGATCCGGCGAGGCGAGCGGCGCCCCCACGACCAGCCCGGTCCCGGTCGCTGCGGCGATCCGGCCCAGCTCGCGGTGCGTCGGGTCCCCGGGCCGCATGGCGAGCTGGTGGAACCGGTCGCCGATCCGGTAGCCCGTGAGGAACAACTCGGGGAAGACCGCCAGCTCCGCCCGGGCCGACGCCGCGACGGCCTCGACGCGCCGGAGGTTCTCGCCGACGTCCCCCGCTCTCGGGGCGAGCTCGGCGAGCGCGAGGCGCATCAGTAGAAGTACCGACGCACGGCCAAAAGGTACACGAAGAGCACCACGAGCAGGACGAACAGCACCGTGATCGAGCCGGTGAAGAACAGGTACGCGGTCGCGGCGAACACCAGCACGATCGTCGTCCAGAGCGCCCACGTCTCCTGCCGCCAGAGCGACGTCGCGACGCCGAGGAGGAGCGCGCCGACGATGGCGAGGATCCCGGCGCCGTAGAGGTCGATCGACTGGAACACCTCGAACACCATCGGGACCGCGTTGCCGAACAGCAGGCCGAGGAGGAACAGCAGGCCGGCGAGCAGCATCGCGAGGCCGAGCAGCGCGATCAGGACCGACACGACGGCCACGCCGAGCGGGAGTCGCGGGCGGGCGGAGCTCGGGGTCCACCGCGGGGGCAGCTGCTGGTAGGCGACCGGCGCGTCGGTGGAGGAGGCGGTCGAGCTCCCGCTCATGGCCCGGGCCGACGAACGAGCCCGGGGCGGGGAGATGTAGCTTTCGTTCGAGACGGTCTAGAAGCGACGCTCGGCGACGCCGTGGGCGAGCCGTTCCAAGAGGTGGCGGTACGGCCCCGGCGGCACCGGCTCGAGCGCGCGGACCGCTCGGTCCGCCCACGATTCCGCCTCGCGCGCCACCACCGCGGGGGTGCCGCCGAGCTCGGTCAGCTCCCGCAGACGCAGGAGGTGCTTCGTCCGCTTGCGGCGGAGCTGGAACAGCTCCTCGAACTCGCCCTGCCGGCGCGGGTCGAGCCGGTCGAGCGCCTCGAGGGCGACCAGGGTCGGGTTCCCCTCCCGGAAGTCGGTGAACAGCGGCTTGCCGAGCAGGTCCGGGTCGCCGAAGACGTCGAGAAGGTCGTCCTGGATCTGGAAGGCGATCCCGAGGGCCTTGCCGTACGTCTGCATCGCGTCGACCGTCGGGCTCGGCGCGCCGGCGATCTCGGCGACCGAGGCGAGCGCCGCGGCGATGATCGCCGCCGTCTTCCGCTCCACGACCCGGTAGTAGTGCTCCCGCCCGCTCGACAGGTCGAACCGGGACGCCTCCTGGAGGACCTCCCCCTCGACCAGGTCGGCGCACGACTCGCCGCAGCGCAGGATGATCGACCGCGGGTACTCCGCGGCGAGCTCGAAGGCCCGGACGAACAGGTAGTCCCCGGAGACGATGGCGAGGGGGATGCCGAACGCCCGCGGCATCGACGGCCGTCCGCGCCGGGTCTCCGCGTGGTCGATGACGTCGTCGTGGACCAGCGTCGCGGTGTGGATCAGCTGGAACGCCGCGGCCAGCGAGACGATCGGCCGCGTCGACTCGGCCCCGAGCGCGCGATGGGACGCGGCCATCAGCAGCGGGCGGACCCGCTTCCCGCCGGTGGCGCACGCGTAGCGCGCGGCCTCGGTCAATTGGGCGTACGTCGACCCGAGGACCTGGTGGAGCCGCCAGTCGACGTCCGCGAGGTCGCGGACCAGGTCCGGGAGCAGCGCGGCGACCTCCTCGGCGGTCGCGGCCCCGAGCGTTTGCGTGACCAGCGCCTCGAGCGAGGCGTCCGCCCCCTCGGGGCCGGGCGCGGCGGTCACGCGTTCCCCCCGAGCCGGGCCGGCCATCGCAGCCGCATCATCGCGTCGAGACCCGACGCCCCGATATAGCGCATGCCGAGCGCCAGGAGCGGGTCGGAGCCGCCGATCCGGTCCCCGAACCGCTGGACCCGGGCCGCCCGGGCGAGCGGCTCCCGCAGCGCCGTCCGCCAGGCGGCGTCGTACTCGGAGAGCGGGTGCCCGGCGCGCGACGTCCGGGCCGCCGCGGTCCCGGCCAGCCAGCCGCTCAGCATCGCGGTCGGGATCCCGCCCCCGTTCGTCGCCATGACGAGATTGGCGGCGTCCCCCGCGAAGACGGCCCGGCCCGCGACCAGGCTCTCGGGGGGGTCCCCGACGGGGACCCACCAGCGGGTCCGTTCGCGGACCTCGCCGAGACCCTCGGTCGCGGCGAACCGGTCGAGCAGTCCGGCGAGCGTGGCCCCGGGCGGCAGCTCGGCGACCCCGAGCCCGACGTTCACGTCGTCCGCCCGCGGGAACCGCCACGCGTACCCGTGCGGCGCGACGCGCCCGAAGTAGAGGTCGATCCCGTCGTCGAGCGGTCCGGCGACGGTCCCGGTGATCATCCGGAACATCGTCCGCCGGGGGCGGAACCCGACCGAGCGCGCCACCGTGGACGACGGCCCGTCCGCGCCGACGACCACCGTGGCCGCCACCGGTCCGCCGGCCGTGGTGCGCACCTCCGCGCCGTGGACCCCGGTGACGCCGACCGGATACCGGAGCTCGGCCCCGGCCCCCTCCGCCCGGATCGCGAGCGCCTTATCGAAGGCGCGGCGGGAGACCGTCCCGCCCTCGAGCGGGAACCGGAACCGGTGGCCGTACGGCGAGATGCAGGTCATCCAGTGGGTCGACCGGAGCACGGTCTCCCGCGGGACGTCGAACGCGGTCCGGATCAGCTCGGGGCAGTCGAACAGGTCGGCCAGTTCCCGCGCGGACGGGACGAACTCCCCGCACTGCACGGGATGGCCCAGCTCCGGTCGATGGTCGAGCAGCAGGGTCCGTGCGCCGCCCTCGGCGGCCGCCCGGGCCGCGAGCGCCCCCGCGGGGCCCGCCCCGACGACGACGACGTCGAACCGTTCCATCGGCTCACGCCCCGGTCGCGACGAAGTGGCCCGCGGCCGCCTGGATCGCTCCGAGGGCCGGCTGTGGGTAGATGCCGAAGAGCAGGATCACCGCGACCGCGATCCCGATCGCCGTCGCGCGCGCGTAGCCCAGCCCGCCGA
>JASHVP010000171.1 GCA_030044475.1 Thermoplasmata archaeon
GCCGAGGTGCACGACTGCTTCACCATCGCGGAGCTGCTCGCCCTCGAGGACCTGGGATTCTACCCGAGGGGAACGGCCGGCCCGGAGACGGTCGACGGCGCAACGGCCCGGGACGGGGCGCTTCCGATCAATCCGTCGGGAGGCCTCAAGGCGAAGGGCCACCCCGTGAGCGCCACGGGAGCGAGCCAGGTCGTCGAGATCTTCGAGCAAATGAACGGTCTCGCCGGCTCCCGGGCGGTCCCGCACGCGGAGACGGCGCTCGCCCACAACGTCGGGGCGACCGGGGGATCCTGCTCCGTCCATATCTTCGCGCGGCGATAGGGGTCGGTCCCGTGACGGACCCGCTCCCCTCGGCGCCGCACACGATCGCCGAATTCGTGCGCGGGTACGAGGAGGAGTCGCGCCTTCGCGGGTTTCGCTGCCGCTCGTGCGGACTCGTCACCGCCACCTGGGGCCTCGCCTGCTCCCGATGCGGCGCCCGCGACCTGGAGGAGGCGGCCCTGGCGGGCACCGGCCGCGTCGTCGCGTTCACGATCCTCAGCGTCCCGGGCGATGAGTTCCTGAACGACGCGCCCTACGCGTATGTCGTGGTGGAGCTCGACGGCGGCGGGCGCGTGACCGGCTGGATGCCGTCGGTCCGGTCCGACTCGGAGCTCGCGCTCGGCGCCCGCGTCCGGTTCGTTCCGAGCTATCGGCCGGGGGTCCAGTTCCAGCCCGAATCGCCCGGCCCCCCACCGGCGGCCCCATGACCGCCGGTGCCGAGCTCGCCCGGCCGTGGTTCGCGAAGTACCCCGTCGGGGTCCCGGTCCATCTCGAGGTCCCTTCGAAGCTCCTGCCCGCCCTCGTCGAGGAGTCGGTCCGGCGCTGGCCGGAGCGCACGGCGCTGGTCTACTACGGCGCGAAATGGACGTATCGTCAAATGTGGGAGGCGAGCGGGCGATTCGCCGCGTCGCTGCGTCGGGACGGGATCGGGCCGGGGGACCGGGTCGGATTGTACCTGCCCAACGGTCCCGCGTACCCGATCGCCCTCTTGGGGATCCTGCGCGCCGGCGCCGCCGTCGTCCAGGTGAGCCCGCTCTACCACGGGCAGGACCTGGAACGGCTGCTGCGCGACTCGGACCCGAAGGCGCTCGTGACCCTCGAGATCCTCTATCCCCACGTCGCCGAGCTCCGGGCCTCCTGCCCGATCCCCCGGGTGTACGTGGGGCGGTTGCGCGAGTTCTATCCCCTCCCGAAGCGCTGGTTCGTCAACGCGGTCCTGCGGCGGAACCACCTGCCGACCGAAGTTCCGCACGACCCGTGGGTCGTCGCGTGGCGCGAGGCGCTCCGGACCGCCGGCGAGGTGCCGGACGTCCGCTCCGACCCGGCGACGACGGTGGCGATCCTCCAGTACACGGGGGGGACGACGGGACGACCGAAGGCCGCGATGCTGACGCACCGCAACCTCGTGGCCAACGTCCTCCAGGCGGACGCCTGGAACACGACCCGGCGCCCGGGCGAGGAGGTGGTCCTGGCCGCGATCCCGTTCTTCCACATCTACGGGCTGACCGTCGCGTTGTTCCTCGGCTTCGCGGAGGGTGCGACGGTCGTCATCCAGACCCGGCCGGAGATCCGGGAGCTCCTGCAGCTCATCGACCGGTACCATCCGACCCAGTTCCCGGGGGTCCCGGCCCTCTACCTGGCGTTCACCCGGCAGCCGGATCTGGCGCGCTACCACGTCCGCGGGATCCGCTACTGCCTCAGCGGGTCGGCGCCCCTCCCCCTCGAGGTCGCCCGCCAGTTCGAAGCGCTCACCGGCGCGATCGTCGTCGAGGGGTACGGGTTGTCGGAGACGTCGCCCGCGACGCACGTGAACCCGGTCGTCGGCGAGCGCCGGGCCGGTTCCATCGGCCTTCCGCTGCCCGAGACCGACCAGAGAGTGGTCGACCTGGAGACGGGGACGCAGGTCCTGGGCGTCGACGAGGTCGGGGAGCTCTGCGTCCGCGGACCGCAGGTGATGCTCGGCTACTACCGTCAGCCGGAGGAAACCGCGCTTGTCCTGCGCGACGGGTGGTTCCGGACGGGCGACGTCGCCCGGATCGACGCCGACGGCTACGCGTACATCGTCGACCGGAAGAAGGACATGGTCAACGTCGGAGGGTTGAAGGTCTACCCCCGCGAGGTCGAGGATGTGCTGTTCCAGCACCCGGCCGTCGCGGACGTGGCGGCGATCGGCGTGCCGGACCCGTCGACCGGGGAGGCGATCAAGGCGTTCGTCGTCCGCAAGCCGGGGACGTCGGTGACCGAGGCGGAGTTGGTCGCCTTCGTGCGCGATCGGATCGCGCACTACAAGGCGCCCCGCTCGGTCGAGTTCCGCGACGCGATCCCCCGCAGCGGCGTGCAGAAGGTCCTGCGGCGGGTGCTCCGCGACGAGTCGGCGTCGCCGGCGGGGACGCCCCCCGCGCCCTAGAGGCCCCGGGCCAACAGGTCGCGAGCGACGACGAGGCGCTGGATCTCGTTCGTCCCCTCGAAGATCTCGCTGATCCGCGCGTCCCGGTACGCCCGCTCGATCGGCGTGCCGCGGATGTAGCCGAGTCCGCCGTGAATCTGCAGGGACTCGTCGATCACCTCACTGGCCCATTCGGACGCGAGGCACTTCACGATCGCCGCTTCGCGCGTCTTCTCGACGCGCGCGAGTCGGCCCCACACCTTCGGGTCGGTCCCGAGCGTGTCCTGGTGGGAGGCTGCCAGGTAGACGAGACCGCGGAGGGCGTGGATCTTCATCGCCATGTCCGCGAGCTTGAACTGGATCACCTCGTATTCGGAGATCGGGAGCCCGAACTGCGTCCGCTGCTGGGAGAACTCGAGGGCCGCTCGGGTCGCCGCCTGCATCCCGCCGAGGGACGCGGCGCCGAGGGAGACCCGCCCGACGTCGAGCGCCGTCATCGCGACGTGAAATCCCTTGCCGACCTCCCCGAGCACCGCCTCCGCACCGACTTCGACGTGGTCGAGCACGAGCTCCGCGGTCGAAGAGCCGTGGAGCCCCATCTTCTTCTCACACCGCCCGACCCGGAATCCCGGGCGGTTCGCGTCGACGACGAACGCGGTGACGCCTCCGTTCGCACCGAGCTTCGGGTCGTTCGCGGCCATCACGATCACGGCGTCCGCCTCGCGTCCGTTCGAGACGTAGAGCTTCGTTCCGGTGAGCGACCAGCCGTCGCCCGCCCGCTCGGCGACGGTGTGCACGGCGCCGGAGTCGCTCCCTGACCCGGGTTCCGTCAGGCTGAACGCGAGGAGCGTCTCGCCCTTCGCCGCCGGCACGAGCCACCGGCGCTTCTGCTCCTCCGTCCCGTAGTAGAGAAGGGGGGTCGTGCCGAGCGAGGTGTGAGCGCCGACGATGACGCCGTGGGAGGCATCGACCTTCCCGAGCTCCTCGAGGAAGATGCAGTAGCCGACCTTCCCGAGGCCGAGTCCGCCGTACTCCTCCGGGACCGGGATCCCGAAGTAGCCCTCCTCCTGCATCCGACGGACGGACGCCCGCGGGAACTCCTCGCGCTCGTCCATCTCGGCGACGACGGGGGCGACCTCCTTCTCCAGGAAGGCCCGGGCCGCGTCCCGGAACGCCTGCTGGTCCGGCGAGAAACTCAGCTCGATTGTCATCGTCAGACCCCCCGGAACTTCGCCGGCCGCCGCTCGGCGAACGAGAGGATCCCCTCCGCGAGGTCCTCGCTGGGCAGCACCTCCGTTGCGAACAGCTCCGACTCGAGGGCCAGGCCCTCGGCGAGCCGGCGTTCGTGCCCTCCCGAGATCGCGCGCTTGGCGGCCTGCACGGCGATCGGGGCCTTCTGGGCGATGGTGTGCGCCAGGTCGCGGGCGGCCCGGAGTTCCTGTCCGGACGGCACCACCTTGTTGACGAGCCCGAGGCGGAGGGCCTCCGCCCCCCCGATCATCGCGCCGGTGAAGATCAGCTCCTTCGCCTTCGCGGCGCCGACGAGGCGAGGCAGGCGCTGCGTGCCGCCGTACGCGGGGAGGAGCCCGTAGGTGACTTCCGGGGCGCCCAGTTTCGCCGAATCCCCGGCGACCCGCAGGTCGCAGGCGAGGGCGAGCTCGAGACCGCCGCCGAGAGCGAGACCGTTGATCGCGGCGATCACCGGGGGGCGCAGTCCGGCGATCCGCCCGAACAGGGCGGTCCCCCGTCGAACGAGCTCCGGCGCCGCCGCGAGGTCGAGGGTCGCCATCTCCTTCAGGTCCGCCCCCGCGCTGAAGTACTGCCCGTCGCCGGTCAGGACCACCGCCCGCGTCGTCGGGGACGCCTCGATCTCGGCCACGCGCCGGTCCAGGTCCCCCAAGAGCGCGGTCGACAGGGCGTTGACCGGTGGGTTCTTCAGGATCAGGAGCTCGACCCCGTCGTCCTCGCTCTTCCGACCGACCCGCTCCTCGTCCCCCATGCCGCCGCCCCGGGGCGGCGAGGCCCCGGGCCCCTCATAATCCATCCGGACGCTCCGGGGCCGGCACGGGCCTAATAGCCTCCGCGCCGTGCGCGCGCGGTGGCCCGCCGCGAGTTGCTCTCGCTGTCCCTGTACTCCCTTCTCGCGAGCAACCGGGGCGGTCTGTTCATCGTCTTCCTCCCCCTCTATCTCGTCGAGGTCAAGGGGGCGAGCCTGCCGATCGCCCTCGTCATCCTCAGCCTCGCGTGGGTGCCCGCGAGCCTGATCGGCCCGTGGGTCGGCCGTCTCTCGGACCGGGCCGGCCGCCGCCGGCCGTTCCTCCTCATCGGCGAAGCGACCGCGTTCCCCCTCTTCCTCGCGATCGTCTTCGCCCCCGGCTACGTCCTCGCCGGGGCGCTGTTCGTCGGCGCGGAGCTCGCCCTCGCGATCGGGACGCCGGCCTACACGGCGTACGTGGCGGACGTGACGCAGTCGAACGAGCGCGGATTCGGGTACGGGCTGTTGAACGCCACGTCGAGCGCCGGCGGCGTGGTCGGATTCGTCCTCGCGGGGGTGGTGACGTACGTCTACGGACTGGCGGCGTTGTTCCCGTTCGTCGTGATCGTGATGGTCGGTACGCTCTCCGTCGTCCTGTTCGTCGTGCCGGACGTCGAGGTGCCGGCGTCGACCCGGGCGCACCACCCGTGGCGGGAGGTGAAGCCGGTCGTGACCTTCTCCTTCGCGGTCTCGATCCGCGCGATCGGCAGTGGGGCGGTCGCCACGTTCTACGGGTACCTCGCGGCGACCCTGGGGGCGAACGACCTCGAGGTGGCGTTCGTGGCGATCGCCGGCCTCCTGACCGGCGCGCTCGTCTCGGTCCCGCTCGGCCGGTTCCTGGACCGGCGCGGCGAGATCCGGGGCATCTGGTACGGGACCGCCCTCACGCTCGCGTCGTACGGGATCTTCGTCCTCTCGACCACCTGGACGGAGACCGTGCCGGCCCAGGCCGTCCGGAACGCCGGCCTGGCGCTGGTCGGGCCCGGCATGCAGTCGTGGGTTGCACGGATGTCCCCGCCCGACCAGCGCGCGGAATACCTCGGCATCTTCACGCTGGTCAACTCGACGCTCTGGAGCGTGGGCCCCCTGGTCGGGGCGGTCGCGATCGAGGTCGGCGGGTACACGGGGCTGTTCGTCATGGCGATCGCGACGACGGTCGTCTCCCTCATCGTGATGGAGTTCCTCTACGGAGAGATGGGGTTGCGCGCCCGCTGGCAGCGCCGGGCCCCGGCGCCCCCCGCCGGCGAGGCCGCTCGCCAATCGCTCTTATAGCGAGGCGCCGTTCGCTCTCGCCGTGCCGCACCTGACGACGTTCGCCGACGCCACGGCGGCATACGAGGCCGCGGAGTTCGTGCTCCTGGGAGTCCCGTTCGACCGAACCACCTCGTTCCGACCGGGGGCGCGGTTCGGTCCCGACGCGATCCGGGCCCACTCGTGGAACTTCGAGTCGTACGACCTCGAGACCGGGATCGACCTCGGCGAGGTCCCCGTGCACGACCTGGGCAACACCGAGGAGTACGGCTCCGCCTCGGACATGGCCACCTCGGTCCGGGACCTCCTGCGACCCGTCTACGCCGACGGGAAGGTGCCGATCGTCCTCGGCGGCGACCACGCGTGCGCGCCGCCGTCGGTGGAGGCGTACCCCGACGGGGCCCCGGGCCTGGGGGTCCTGTATCTCGACGCCCACCTCGACTTCCGCTCGAGCTACCTCGGAGACCCGCGCAGCCACGGCTGCTCCTCCCGCCGGATGCTCGAAAAGGTCGGGGCCCGGAACATCGTCGTCTTCGGGGTCCGGTCCGTCTCGCGGGAGGAGATCGACGACAACGAGACGATCGGCATGTCGTTCGTCACCGCGCACGAGATCGCGCGCGACGGGATCCAGGCGTCGTTGCAGCGCGCGCTCAACATGCTGAAGACCGACCGGCTCTACGTCTCGCTCGACATCGACGCGATCGACCCGGCGTATGCGCCGGCGACTGGAACGCCGGAACCGTTCGGCCTCACGCCCCGCGACGTGAAGTACATCCTCGGCGCGGTCGCCCCGCGGCTCGCCGGCTTCGACATCATGGAGGTCGCGCCGGACTACGACCGGGGCAACACGAGCGCGCTCGCCGCCCGGCTCGTGCGCGAGGCGATCGTCCGGAGCGTGGCCGCGCGCCCGGGGCACTAGGGGCCCGATGGAGGAGGGCACGTCCCCCGGCCGGCCGGTCTCGCGTGGGGCCGAGGCGTCGCTCCGCGCGGTCGACTGGTGGGGATTTCCCGCGGTCGTGAAGGAGCGGGATGCGAAGCGGTATCGCCCGAAGGCGCTCGACGAACGGCTCCGGCGCGAGCGGACCCGCACCGAGGTCCGCCTCCTGGTCGAGGCCCGTCGCCTCGGCGTCCGCACTCCGATCGTTTACGATGTCGACCTCGAGCGGCACCGGCTGATCTTGGAGGAGCTGCCGGGCCCGACGCTGAAGCAGGTCCTGGAGGACGCGAGCCTCCCCGCCGAGACGGTGGCCCGCGCCGTCCGCGCGTTCGGGACCGTGTTGGGGAAGCTGCACGCGGGCGGCATCGCGCACGGCGACCTCACGAGCTCGAACGTGCTGTATCCCGAGGGAGTGGACCGACCGCCGGCACTCCTCGACTTCTCGATGGGGACGCGAAGTCCGGGCGTCGAGGAGCTCGGGATCGACCTCCACCTGGTCGAAGGGGACCTGCAGGCGATCGCCCCGAAGGCGGCCGGGCTGGTGCGGGCGTTCCACGAAGGGTACGCGGCCGGCAATCCGGACGGAGAGAAGGCGGTCCGCGCCCGAGCGAAAGCGATCCGGGGTCGCGTGCGGTACGCCTGAGCCCGGTCAGCCGGCGTCCGCGACCCGCTCCCGGCCGGCCGCGAGGGCGGCGGGGAGCTCGTCGATCACGTCGCTCGCGAGGAGGCCGTAGCTCTTCCGGGCCGCGACCCGCAGCCCGGCCTCCCCCACCCAGTAGGCCCCGAGCCGGGCCGCGTGGAGCGCCGGGACGCCCTGGGCGAGCAGGCTCGCGACCACGCCCCCGAGGACGTCGCCGGCCCCGCCGACGGTCATCGCCGGATGGTGGTGCGCGTTCTCGCACACGACCGCCCCGTCCGTGAGCACGTCCGGGTCTCCCTTGGCGAGCAGGACCAGGTGCCGGTCGCGAGCGGCGGCCGCGACCCGTTCGGCCCGCTCGGCCGCCCCCACCGCCGCCGGGACGGCGAAGATCCGCTCGAGCTCGCCCGCGTTCGGGGTCGCGACGAGCGGTCGGGCCGCGCCGTCCTCCGGCACGCGGTCGGGCGGCGGAAGCGCGAGCAGTCCGTCGGCGTCGACCAGGAGCGGGACCGTCCCGACGAGCTCGTGCTCGATCGCCCGGAGCGCCGCGACCGTCTCGGGGTGCGCGCCCGCGCCCATCCCGACCGCGACCGCCCGAGGCGCGGCCTCTCGCACGAACGCCACGATCTCGGCGACGTCGGTCTCGCGAAAGCGGTCCGCGCCCACGGGTCGGACGACCAGGTCCGGGGCGAACGCCTGGACCCGCTCGGCCGCGCCTTCGGGAGCCAGGATCGTCGCCCGCTCCGCTCCGGAGCGGAGCGCCGCCAGGCCGGCGAGGGCGGGCGCTCCCGCGTACGGGCCCCCGCCGATCACGATCAGGCGACCCGATCGACCGCGGGTCGCCGTCGGGGCCCGGAAGAACCGGAACTCCCCCGGCCCGGTACGACGCCACGCCTCCTCCGGGATCCCGATCCCGCGGACGGTCACCTCCCCCGCGGTGGCGGGGTCCATCTCCTCCTTGACCGCGGTCAGCGCGACCGTCCACTCCGGATGCAACCCGTCCGGATCGCGGGCGCCCGTGGGCAGGTCGATCGCCAAGACCGGCGCCCCGGATTGCCGGATCGCCTCGACCGCGTCCCGGATCGGGGGACGGAGCGGAGAGCTCTGCCCGGTCCCGAGCAGGGCGTCGATCACGAGGGGGAGGGCCCGAAGCTCGTCCGGGCTCGGGACCCTCAGATGGACGGGGACAGTCCGTTCGATCCGCTCGTAGCACCGACGGGCGGACCGGGAGCGGATCTCCCCGGGGGGTCGGACGAGCCAGAGCTCCGGTTGGAATCCCCACTGCCGGAGGTAGAAGGCGGCGCACGTCCCGTCCCCCCCGTTGTTGCCGGGGCCCGCCACCACGCCGACCCGGGCCGGAGCGGCCGGAAGATGCCGCGTCGCCTCCTCGGCCACCGCTCGCCCGGCGTGCTCCATGAGGGCGTCGAGCGAGACGCCCAGCGCGACCGCGTTCTGCTCGACCACGGAGATCTCCGCCGCCGAGAGCGGTCGGGTTCCGGCCGCCCACATCGGGCTACGCCGGGGTCGTGGTCTCGGCGGGAGCGTCCGGGGTGGAGAAGAGGTTCACCGAGGCGGGAAGCAGGTTCCGCCGCGCCAGGTACTGCGCCTGGGTGCGGCTGTAGCGGAACAGGATGTCGGCCTTCCCTTCCTGGAACCCCCACGGCCGCAGGATCAGAAGGTCGCCCTCGCGGATCCACATCTTCTTCTTCATCTTCCCCGTGATCCGCCCCATCCGCGAGGTCCCGTCCTCGCACATCACGCGGATCCGGGCCGCACCGAGCAGTTGGCTCGCGACGCCGAAGCACTCGCCCCGCGGTCGCCTCGGCAACGGCAGGCGTCCGACCTCCTCCCCGCCCTCCACGACCTCGACCGTCGGAGGAGTCTCCTCCTCGGGGGGAGGCGCGGCGGGCGTCTCGGGAGCGTCGGGCACGACTCTAGGAGCCGGGGGCACTATTTCAAGAGGGGGGAGCCCGGGGAAAGACGGAGAGCGGATTCTCCTCGAGAATCCGGTGTTGGACGTCGTCCGGGAGCGGGAGCGCGCGGAACGCCGCGAGGTTCGCCCCGATGTCCTTCACGCCGGGGCCCGGCCAGTCCGTTCCGAACAGGACCTTCTCGGACAGGCGCTCGAGCTGCGGGAAGTAGTCGAGCAGCCGAGCGGGAGGGACTCCGGAGACCTCGAGCCAGACGTTCGGGAACCGGCGGGCCAAGAACATCGCGGCCTCCATCCAGAGCGGGCGGCCCCCGTGCGCGAGGACGAGGGTGAGGTCGGGAAAGTCGAGGGCGACGTCCTCGACGAGGAGTGGGTCGGCGAACCGGTTCCGCGCGCGGGGAAACACCGAGGTGCCGGTGTGGACGATCACCGGGAGCCGCTCCCGCGCGCACGCCGCGTAGAGGTCGCGTAGCCCGGGAAGCACCCCGTCGGTGTACGCGTTCGGACGGAACAGCTGGTGCGGCGGATGCAGCTTAACCGCCCGGAGATGCAAGTCGCGGGCGAGCCGGTGGACCTCGGCGGCGGGGTCGGGGTGGTCCGGACGGATTCCCCCGGTCGCCAACAGGCGCCGCGGGTCGGCGGAGGCGTACTCGCTGGCGAAGGTGTTCGCGGCTTCCGTGTACCCGATGACGTCGGGGGCGACGTAGTTCACGAGCACCGCCCGCTCGACACCGCTCCGGTCGAGATACTCCAGGAATCGCTCCGGGTGGTGGACCATCTCCGCCGTCGCCGGGTCGAGGTGGGTGAGAAGTCGCAGGGCGTCGGGTCGCATCTCCCACGTCGGGTTGATGTGGACATGGCAGTCGGTGACGCCCATTTCCTCCCCGGACCGGCCCCGCGATATAACGGACGGGCCCGTGCCGGGCGCTCCGCTCCGGCAGAGAGTTTATCCCCCCCGAGGCCCCGGCGGGGTCGATGGTCGCGACGAGCGCCCCCCGGGCGATGCCGCGGTTGCTGAAGGCGACGTACCTGGCCGACCAGGAGGCGCTGCTCGACGAGACACGGGCCACCGCGCTCTTCTACTTCCCCGGCCCGATCCTCCTCCTCCTGATCTTCGGGCTGCTCACCTGGTTCTCGCTCGCGGCGGTGCACAACTGGCCGGGCCAGATCGCGGGCTTCTCGACGTACTTCCGAAAGCTGGGCTCGTGGAAGCACTACGTGGTCGACCTGTTCCTGGTCCTCGACCTGATCGCGGTGCTCTTCCTGCTCGTGCGCTACCTGCGGTGGGTGCGAACGGTCTACGCGGTGACGTCCCGCCGCGTGATCGTCCAGCGCGGGATCCTGAGCCGCGACTTCGACGAGATCCCGGTCTCCCAGGTCCGCGGCGTGGACGTCCATCAGTCGCTCGGGCAGAGGATCCTCGGGTACGGGACGGTCCGGGTGAGCTCGGAAGGCGGGTCCCGGCTCGGGAACGAGGACTGGAAGGGGATTCCGAAGCCGTTCCGGTTCCAAAAGCTGATCGAGAACTCCACGATCGGGACGCCGTCCGGGCCCTCGGCTCCGGTCCCTCCGGTCCGCTGAGTGCCCCGAGGGACCCGCCGCACCGTTAAATCCGCGGCGCCGCCTCGCGGCGCTCGGCGATGACGGACGACTTCGACGCGATCGTCGTCGGCGCGGGGATGGGCGGCTGTTCGGCCGCGGTCCGCCTCGCCCAGGGCGGTGCGAACGTCCTGCTGCTCGAGCGCGGCGCCGAGCCCGGCGCGAAGAATCTCTCGGGAGGGGTCCTGTGGGGGAACGACCTCGCCCGGATCCTCCCGAACTGGCAGACGGAGATGCCGGTGGAGCGGCACCTCGTCCGCAAGCGGTTCGGGTTCCTCACTCCCGACCGGGCGGTCTCTTTCGACCTCGACGACGGGGCGTGGCGACAGCCGCCGTACGTGGCGCACACGGTGCTCCGGGCGCGGACCGACGCCTGGCTGGCGAAGCAGGCGGAGGCGGCGGGCGCGACGGTGGTGACGTCGGTCCCGGTCGAACGTCTCGCCTGGGACGGGCCGCGCGTTCGCGGCGTCGTCCAGGGGGGCGAGACGATGACCGCGCCGATCACGATCGTGGCCGACGGCGCCAACTCGCGGGTGGCCCTCGGGACCCCGATCCGGCCGAACCCCCGCCTCGACGGCGGGGCGACGGAACTCGGCATCAAGGAGGTCTACCATCTCGACCCGACCGTACTGCAGGACCGATTCCAGGTCGGTGCCGATGAGGGCCACGCCGAGGAGTGGGTCACCGGCATCTTCCCGCCCGGCGTCTTGGCCGGAGGGTTCCTCTACACGAATCGCGACACCCTCTCGCTCGGCGTGATCGTGAACCTCGCGTCGCTGTTCGGCCGGCAGGTCGCGTCGCACGACCTGATCGAGAGGTTCAAGGCGCACCCGGCGATCCAGCGCCGGCTCCAGGGGGCGGAGCTGGTCGAGTACGGAGCGAAGCTGATCAGCTCGGGGTGGGCGAGTCGGCCGGCGGCCTTCCACGGCGACGGCTGGCTGGTCGTGGGGGATGCCGCCGGGTTCGTCTTCTCGAACGGCCTCGTGATCCAGGGAATGAACTACGCGGTCCGTTCCGGCCTCGCGGCCGCCGAGACGGCGCTGGCCGCGAAGGCGGCCGGCCGCGCGTCTCCCGCCCAGCTCGCCGAGTACGACGGCCGGCTCGAGGCGGACGGGGTCCTCCCGGATCTCCGCGACTTCGCGCGGATGGACCGCGTCAAGTGGAACCCCCGCTTCTACACGGCGTACCCGAAGTTCGCCGCCGAGCTTCTCCACGCGATGATGACGGAGACGGGCCAGCGGAAGCGGCCGATCCGCCACCTGGTGCGGGCGGCCCAGCGGGCCGCGGGGATCTCGAGCGTCACCTTGCTCAAGGACGGACTCGAAATGGCCCGCGACCTGTAGGGGCCCCGCGCCGTCTCACGTGGCCCGCACGCGGCGGATCTCCGCCGTGAGCGCCGGCACGATCTCGAACAGGTCGCCGACGACGCCGTAGTCGGCGACCCGAAAGATCGGAGCCGACGCGTCGGAGTTGATCGCGACGATCACGCGGGAGCTGACCATCCCGACGAGATGTTGGATCGCGCCGGAGATCCCGACCGCGATGTACAGCTGCGGGGAGACCGCCTTGCCGGTCTGCCCGACCTGGAGCGACCCGGGACGCCACCCGGCGTCCGTGACCGCCCGCGAGGCGCCGACCGCGGCCCCGAGCGAGGCGGCGAGCTCTTCGACCAGGTGGAAGTTCTCCGGGCCGCGCAGTCCGCGCCCGCCCGAGACGACGATCGCCGCATCGGAGAGGCCCGGTCCGGCGCCCGCCGCGGCCGACTCCACGCCGGTTCGGATCGGGCCGAGGAGCGGCGCGGGCAGGTCGGCGGCCGGCACCACCTCGATCGGGGGGGTTGGGCCATCCGACGCGGGCGTCGGAAACGCGTGCGGTCGAATGGCCAGGACCACGCGCGGACCCCCGAGGACCCGGGTCTCGGTCGCGCGCCCCCCGAAGACCGGTCGACGGACCCGAACCGACTCTCCCTCGGGCGCGACCTCGGTCACGCCGGTCGCGACCGCCCCGTCCCATCGCGCGGCGACCCGCCCGGCGATCTCCCGGCCGAAGGTCGTGCCGCCGACGACGACGACCCCGACGCCGATCCGAGCGGCCGTGGCGGCGGCCTGCACCGCGAGGACCGCCGGCGGGCCGGCATCGAAGCGGGGGTCCTCGACGACCACCACGCGGGCGACGCCGCTGCGAGCGAGCTCACCGGCCGCCGTCCGGGCCGAGCGGCCCGCGAGGAGAACGGAGACGCCCGCGGGCGAGCCCGACACGATCGCCGCGGCGCCGATCGCCTCGTGGGTCGCCCCCGCGAGGCGGCCCTGCGAGAGCTCTCCGACGACCAGCGCCGTCCGCGTCACGGGAGGACCTTCGCCTCCTCGCGGAGCGCCCGCACCAGCCTCGTGGCCGCCTCGTCCGCCGTTTTGTACTCGATCATCTTCGCGCCGGTCCGCGGGGGCGGAAGCTCGAACCGGCGCGGTGAGCTCGCCGGGTCGGCAGCGGCCGAGGGAGGGGTCACTCGGGCGATGGGGGCTTTGCGCGACTTGAGGATCGCGGGCAGCTTGGCCGTCCGCGGGTCGTTCCAGGCCTGTTGGAGGCCCAGCACGCACGGCGCCGGAACCGTCCAACTCTCGAGGCCGGCTTCCGACGCCCGCTTCAGCGAGAAGCGCGACGCACCGGCGTTCCATCGGACGTCGAGGACGTAGCTGAGGTCCGGCACTCCGAGGAGCTCCCCGAGGGCCGCGGGCACGACGCCGGCCTCGTTGTCCCCGGCCTGCTTCCCGCAGAGCACGAGGTCGGGCGAGTGGGGCGAGATCGCCGAGGCGAGCGCTCGGGCCGCCGACAGGGGCTCGTCCGCCGAGGCGGCCGGGACGTCGACCCACGTGGCGACGTCGCAGCCGAGCGCGAGCGCCGCCCGGAGGACCTCCTCGGTCCGGGGCGCGGGACCGCACGCGACCACATGGACCCGGGAGCCGGGGATCGACTCCCGGAGCAACAGCGCTTGCTCGACCGCCGACTCGTCGTAGCCGGCGAGGACGTACTTCACGCCCTCCGGATCGAGCGCGGTTCCCGCGGCGTCGGGACGCAACCGCGTCTCGGCCTCGGGCACCGGCTTGACGCAGACGACGATCTCCACGGCCCGCCTCCCGGGACCTAGGCGTACGCCCGGAGGAGCTCGCGCGCGATCACGGTCCGCTGGATCTCGTTCGCGCCCTCGTAGATCTGGGTGAGCTTCGCATCGCGCAGGAGCTTCTCGACCGGATACTCCTTCATGTACCCGTAGCCGCCGAACGTCTGGATCGCTTCGTCGGCGACGTGGAGGGCCGCGTCGGACGCGAAGCACTTCGCGATCGACGACTCGAGCGTGCCCCGGGCGCCGTGATCGATCGCCCACGCCGCGTGCCACGTGAGCAGGCGGGCCGCGTGCACCGCCTGCGCCATGTTGGCGAGCTTGATTTGGATCGCCTGGTGCTCGGCGATCGCCTTGCCGAACGTCTGGCGCTTCAGCGAGTAGGCGGCCGCGTGGTCGAGCGCCGCCTGGGCGATGCCGGTCGCGAGGGCGCCGATCGGCGTCCGGGTCTGGTCGAGGGTCCGCATCGCGAGCGAGAAGCCATCCACTTCGGGGCCGAGCCGATCGGACTCCGGCACCCGCACCTCCTCGAACCGGACGGTGCTGGTGGACGAGGCGCGGTGTCCCATCTTCTCCTCGTCCTTGCCGGGAAGGACGCCCGGGGCCGAGCGTGGGACGACGAACGCCGCGACGCCCTTGTGCCGGAGCGCGGGGTCGACCGTGGCGAACACGGTGTAGAGGGAGGCGTGCGGCGCGTTCGTGATGAAGCATTTCTCGCCGTCGAGGACGTACCCGTCCCCGTCCTTTCGCGCCCGGGTCCGCAGCGCGCCGGCGTCGCTCCCTCCGGAAGGCTCGGTCAGGCAGAACGACGCGAGGTGGTACTCCCGGCAGAACGGCGCGAGGAACCGCTCCTTCTGCTCGGAGGTGCCGCCCAGGAGGATCGGTTCGAGGGCGAGGCAGTTCGCGATGATGGAGGTGGTCATCCCCGCGCACCCGTGCGCGAGCTCCTCGACGATCAGGCACTGGTCGAGCAGGGAGAGGCCACTTCCGCCGAACTCCGTCGGGACATTGAGATTCATGAGCCCCAGGTCGTACGCCTTCCGATAGATCTCCTCGGGGAACCGGGCCGCGCGATCGCACTCGGCCGCGTGGGGCGTCATCTCGGTCCGCGCGAACTTCCGGGCCAGGTCGCGGAGGCTCTCCTGCTCGGGCGAGAGCGAGAAATCGGGCATGGAGGACGAGCGGGCGTGCCACGAGAACCCGCTATATCACGGCTTGGGTGCCGGCGGTGATGACGCGCCGGTCCGGACCCCGTACGGCGCGCTCCGGCCGCCGGGAAATCGGGGTCGGACGGTACGCCCGCCTCGATCGGGACCGCGCGCGTCGGGTGGGCGTGCCGGAGGTGATCTTGGGCGAAGGAAAGGACGCGGGTCACTTGCTCGGCATCCTCCGCGAGCTCCACGCCCGGGGGTTGGGGGCGATCGTCTCGCGGCCGAGCGAGGAGCAACGTGGCGCGCTCGGGCGATCCGACCTCCCGCTCCGTCCGCTGGCGGCTGGGCGGCTCTATCGGCTGGCCGGGCCGTTGGGAGTCCGCTACCGACCGGGTCGGGTGGCCGTCCTCGCGGCGGGCACGAGCGACGTTCCGCTCGCGGAGGAGACGGTCGCCGTCCTGCGCGAGTTCGGACTCCAGGTCGTGACCGCGTATGACGTCGGGGTCGCGGGTCTGCATCGGCTCCTGCGGGCGATCCGCGCGTTGGAGCGACGCCGACCGCAGGCGTACATCGTCTTCGCCGGACGGGAGGGCGCCCTGCCGACGGTCGTCGCGGGCCTCGTGCATGCGCCCGTCGTCGGGGTTCCGACCGCGGTCGGCTACGGGCGGGGAGGTCGCGGGGAGGCCGCGTTGACCGCGATGCTGCAGTCCTGCGCCCCGCTCGCGGTGGTCAACATCGACGCGGCGGTCCCCGCGGCTCTCTTCGTCGCGCAGCACTTCGCGGCCCCCCTCCGCTCCCGCCGGCGACCGCGGCCCCAGGTGCGGGCCCGGCGGCGCGGCCGGCCGGTACTCCCCCGGACGGGTCCAGCAAAGCCCAAGTGACGGTTCGTCCTTTCAGCTTCCCATGCCCGCGCGGGCGCTCCGGATCACTCGCTTCACCGTCATGGCCACCTTGCAGGCGGCCCGAGCTCGCCGATTGGGCCTTCCGGAGCCGTCGGCGTTCTCCTGGGGCCTGAATCGCGCGATTTTCTACGCGGCCGCGAAACAGGGCTTCGGCAGCCCGGGCGGACGGTCGGCGACCGGAGAACCGACCCCGGGGACCACTCCGAGCGGTATGTACCGGCTCGGGGACGACTTCGCGTATCGGACACCGGAGGGTTCCGAGCTGCGGTTCACCATCGGGGGAGAGGTCCAGACGGAAGCGGAATTCCGCCGGCAAGTCGCCGCGCGATTCGGGAGCGACCAGAACTTCGCGGCCGCTTGGCGGGAGGCTGAGGCACTGATCGCGAAGTTCGACGACGCCGCGCTGAAGTCCGGTCGGCGGTTCTATTCGGAGGTGTACAAGCCCCGGCGGGACGATCTCGTGGCGCAATGGAATGAACGGTACCTCCACGGCCAACCCGTCCCGTCGAGCCCGCCCCGCCGGGCCGGGCGGCCGGGCGCGTGAGAGCCCGAGGGCGGCGGTCGCGGGGCCGGGCCGTTGCTCGGGTCACGGTAGCCCGCGACGACGGAACTTGGAGGGGCCTTGCCCCCCTCCGACCTTCCGCGCCGCGCGGCTCCCTCGGGACGGCGCCCCGGCCCCGTCTCGGTCGGTGGCATCGGGTGGCACGCGGGAGCCTCCCTCCCTCGGTCCCACGGGCGGATGGCGGGGGAGCGGGGGGAAAGGGTTTTTGATGGGTGCGAAGCCTCGGCCGGTCGTGCCGTCACGACCGTTGCTCTCGGACGAGGAGGAGCGGGCGGAGCGCGACGACCGGTTGAAGCTCCGGTCGATCGACGCGAAGCTCGACGCCCTCTATCGACGGCGGGGCGACCTGATGGCGCAGGCGCGGGCGATCTCGAGTGAGCAACGGACGCTCTTCGATCGACGGCAGGACCCGCAGGCGGAGGTCGAGCAGCTCTACGACGAGCACGGGCGCTTGGGCGGCCGTCTGGCCGAGCTGCGCAAGCAACGCGACGCGGCCCGTCGGGCGCTCGAGACCGCCGTGATCCACCGCCGCGAGCTCACCCTGCAGCTGGGCCCGGGGGATCGCATTCGCCCCGAGGCGATCCGCAAGGAGATCGCGGACCTCGAGCTCCGGCAGCAGACCACCGCCCTCCCGATCGACGAGGAGAACGCGCTCATCGCCCGCCTGCGCCAGCGGGCGCGCGACCTCAAGGACGCGGAAGCGCGGACGAGCGTCGTGGCCGAGCACGAGCAACGCCGCAAGACCGCCGACCAGGCGATCCTCGCGGCCCGCGCCGAGGTCGAACGCCTCTCGAAGGAGCTCGAGTCGACGAAAGGGGAGCGCGACCGCACGATGGGGGCGGTGCGGGAGAAGCTCGCCGCGGCGGGTGGGATCCTCGCCGACCTCCGCGCCAAGGGTCGCGCGCGCGCCGAACTGATGGAGCAGGTCTACGCCGTCTCGCGCGAGATGGACGGCCTCGAGCGGGAGGGCCGGGAGCTGCTGCAGCGGTCCCGGTCGCGGCGGGACGAGGCGCGCCGGACGTTGCGCGAGTACAGTCGCGGTCGGGGGGACCCGTCGGAGAGCCTCCTCGCCTCGGCCGCCGAGGCACACCTCGAAGAGTTGCTGAAGCGGGGCCGGGTCACGCTGTCGGGCTGAGCCCGTCCGGACCTACGCGTTGATCGAGACGACGGTGATCTGGAAGATCAGCGTCTGCCCGATCACTTCCTTGTTGAAGTTCTCGACGAACGTCCCCGACCCGACGTTGACCGCCGAGACGATGTAGTCGGTCGTCGCGGGCGCGCTGCCGCACGTGAACGAGGTCGTGGCGTGCCCGAGGACGAGCCCGGCCTGGCTCGGGCTCAACTGGTCGGTCAGCGTGACGGTCGTGGCGGTCAGGTTCGTGACCGAGACCGGGTAGCCGCTCGGGGACGACGTCCAACCGACGGTCGGCAGGTTCTCCACGACCACGGCGGAGGCGTTCGCCGACAGGACGAGGTCGGGCCAGCCGTAGGTCGGGTCGGCGAACTGGGTCCCGGCCACCGCGCTCTCCCCCGGGTAGGTCGTCGCGAACGCCGAGGCCGCCACGGTCACCACGGTCGGGACGGTGAAGGTGAGCGGCGCGGTGACGAGGCAGCTCGTGTTCTGCGCCCCGTACCCGAGCCCGGGCGGGATCGTCACGAACCGGGTCTGGTTGACCGCCATCCCGAGGACCCCCTGCCAGAACCCCGTGACGAGGCCGGACGAGCTCCCGTCGACGAACGTGAGGGGCGTGTAGGTGCTCTCGTTCCCTCGCAGGGCGAACTCGAGCGACTTCGGGTACGTCGCGTTGTTGAGCGCGACGGAGTAGATCGAGGTGTCGAAGACCCGACCGATCTGGGGGCTGCTACCGAAGTAGCCGATGTAGTTGACGCTCACGTTGTCGCCGACCGCGATCCGGGCCGGGCCGGGCGGACCGGGCGCATGGTTGAAGTAGTACAGCACGCCGGCGACGGCGCCGCCCGCGACCAGGACCAGCACGATCAGGATCGCCAGGACCGTCCGCGAAAAGCGTCGCTCCACCATCGATCGTGCCTACCGGGATCGTCGGGGGTCAGCTCGTCGCTGGTCTCGTCATCGGATCGGAGAGACAGGTGGTCCTCATTCCCCCGCGGCTCGGAGCCCGGGGTCTATATATACGCTGCTTCCGCCGGAGGGCGGTTCACGAGCGGCGGAGCTTCCCGACGATCGGCTCCTCGACGACCCCTTCCTCCTCCAGACGGTTCAGTACCGCCTCCGCCCGCTCGGCCACGAGCCCGCGGGCCGACGTCCGCTCCACGAGCTCCTTCCAGTCCGCGTACCCGTCGACCGAGCCATCCGCGACCTCGTCGAGCAGATCGAGGAACAGCGACTCTTCGGCCCGCTCGGCGACGGTCGGCGGGGCGGGCGGGGGAGGGGGCGGGGGGGACCGGGTCACCCGGACCTGGGGGGGAACGGCGCTCGGCGGAGCGGCCGCGCCTCCCGCGACCGCCCGGATCACGCCGGCCAGCTCCCGTCGGAACGCCGGTCGGTCGACCTGGGGATACCGCGCCAGAGAGGCGCGGGCCGCCCGGACCCACCCGGCGGGCACCCCGTCCCGGCGCAGCTCCTCGTCCGAAACGGTCGGACCGCGCTCCACGCGCTCGACCAGGTCGAGCCGGTCGAGCGTCTGGCGGGCGATCTCCGCGAGGATCGATCGCTCGTCGGCCTCCGCCACGGCCCGCACCGCCTCGGCTCGTACGGAGACGTACGCCACCCCATCGCGCCCTCGGTAGAGGTGGGTTTTCCCGACGACCAGGGCGGGACCCGGCGTCGTCACCGCGCGCAGTTGCGCCATCGCCCGGGGCTGGAACGAGCCCGCGGTGACGGCGATCGAGCCGGTCGGGTCGGCGAGGCGGGACCGCCAGAACGGCTGGTTCTCGTCGCGGCCGATCGGCTCGGCGGGCGACAGGGTCCCCGAGAGCAGCACGCGGCTCATCCGGGCGCCGAACGGGCTCAAGAGGTAGGTCGTCGCCCGGTCGCCCGTCCCCTTCTCCTCCTCGAGCGACGCCTCCAGCTCCCGGGCCGTGACCCGCCACGCCGGTTCCCGGAGCGACATCACGCCCCCGGCCCCAGTCGGGCCGTCAGATCGTCGGCCGTGGCATCCAGGTCGAGGTCGACTCGCTCGACGGACTCGGGGAAGACGGTCACCCCGAAGTCGTCCTTCGTCCCGCTCCCGCGCACCCGGAGCCGTCGGCCGAACACGGACTCGAACAGCTGCTCCTCCAGGAGCGAGGGGTCGGGCAGGTCGCGAAGCCGGGCCCGAGCTTCCTCGAGCGTGATCCCCCAGAGCCGCTCGGTCTCGGCGCGCGCGACGTTCACGGTCACGGCCCCGGTGCCGTCGTCGAGGACCAGTCGGGCCCGGAGGTCCGGCTGCCCCTCGACCTGCCCGTGCACCCGACAGATCCCGCTGGTGACCGAGCGACCGCACGTCGGGCACCGGTAGACGAGTCCGCTCGGCGGGAGCAGCCCGACCACGATCCCCTCCACCGCGAGAGCGACGCCGCCGCCCTCGTCCTCGACCTCCGCGATCGAGCGCGGCGGGGACCGCAACAGCTCCGCGGGGTCGGGCAGTTCGGCCCCGTCGATCCGAGTGACGACGGTCCGTTCGTCGAGCACGAGCTGGGGCCGGCCGCGGAACGTGCGGACGTACCCGCCCGCCAGACGGACGGCCTCGCCGACGCCGAGGCGGAAGTCGCTCCACGCGGAGAACGCGATCGGTCCGGAGCGGTCGGCGAGGAGACCATCGTAGACGACGCGCCGCTCCTCTCCGACGCTCACGCTCCGGGAGGCGACGCGGACGACCCGGACCTCGAGGCGGAACCCCTCGTCGCCGGCCCGAAGGTCCCGGACGGGCCGCTGCGGGACGTCGTCCCCGTCGACCGCCGGCAGTTCCGCCCCGCTCGCGGGCCCGATGCGCGTCTTCCAGGTGAAGACCAGTTCGGAGCGTCCTCGGAACTCTCGGACCTCGGCCCCGACCGCCCGGAGCACCGCTCCCCGATCGAGCCCTTCCCGCGGCGGGTCCCACCACGTGAACCGAACCGTCGCCGTTCCATCGCTGAGCAGACCCGAGACCAGGGGCCGCCGACTGCCGTCCGACCGCCGGGTCACCTCCCGGCGGTCGGCGGTCACGATCCGGGCGACGACCTCGACCGGGGAGACGGCCGGGCGCAGGTCGCGGAGCCGGACCTCGGGGAGGGTGGGCGCGGCGTCGCTGGACGACATCGGACGGGCGCGAACGGTCGGTGTCGATAAAGCTCTCCCGGTTCGGCCGGAGGGTGGAGGGCGCCGGTCCCGGGTGGACCCGACACAACCCTTTTGGCGCGGACCTCCTGCGGGACCGCGGTGGCGCCGAAGTTCCTGTCGAAGGTCGACAAGATCCTCGCGGCGCGGAATTCGCTCGTCTGCGTCGGGCTCGACCCCGACCCGGCGCTGATGCCGAAGGCACTGCGCCGGCTCGGGCCGGGGCCGCAGCTGGACCGGTTCCTCGACGGGGTCGTCCGGGCCACGTGGCCACACGCCGCGGCGTACAAGATGCAGCTCGGGTCGTACTTCCAGTACGGGCCGCGCGGCATGCAGGCGCTGGAACGGGTCACTCGGACGATCGGGCCGACGCGCCTGCGGATCCTCGACCTCAAAGCGAACGACATCCCGAACACGATGCGCATGTTCCGGGACGGCGTCTTCAAGCGGTTCGGGTTCGACGCGGTCACCGTCACGCCCTGGCTCGGTTGGGAGACGTTCCAGCCGTTCCTCGAGGACCCGTCGCACGGGATCTTCGTCGTCGCCCACTCCTCCAACGCCGGCGCGCTCGACTTCCAGGAGATCCCGACGCCCCGCGGACCGCTCTGGCTCGCGATCGTCGGGGAGGTGCGTCGTCTGGCGCACGCGCACGGGAACCTCGGCGTCGTCCTGGGCGCGACGTTCTCCGACGCGTTCCGGGCCGCCCGGTCGACGCTCGGGAACGGGATCCCGATCCTCGTGCCGGGGATCGGGGCCCAGGGGGGGTCGCTCGCCACGGCCGTGCGAGAGGGCGTGGACGCGCACGGCCGGGCGCTGCTCGTGAACGCCTCGCGAAGCATCCTCTACGC
>JASHVP010000172.1 GCA_030044475.1 Thermoplasmata archaeon
GTACTCCGGGCTCGCGACGGTCACGGCCCCCGCGACGCTGGCCTCGGGCGCCCCGGTCATCTCGCTCGCTCCGGCCGTCACCCTGACCGGCTCGGTCGCGGCGCTCCCGTCCGCCAACTCGACCGCGGTCGTCGCCTACGCGGCGACCGGGGGCAGCACGCTGGCGTGGGTCGGCGGGAACGGGAGCTACGTGCTCCGCCTCCCGGCGGGGAGCTACAGCCTCCTCGCCCTCCAGGGGACGACCGGGAAGACGCAGCCGATCTACTCGGCGATCGGCTCCGTCACGCTCGTGGGGCCGACGACCGTCAACCTCCGGCCGACGTCCGCGATCGCCGCGCGCTTCGTGGTCGGGACGACGCTCCCCGACGGGGCGTTCTACGCGGCGGCGAACGCCTCCGTCACGATCTCGGCCGGCCCGAGCGGCCCGAGCGTCCCGATCGCGGTCGCGGCGAACGGCTCCGCGGCCGCGTACGTCCCCGCCTCGCTGCCGATCTCCGCCCCGTCGTACTGCGTCGCCGCTTCGGCGCCGGGGTACCAGACGACGCGGGAGTGCGGCCTCACGCCGAACGGGCTCGCCGACCTGAACGACTTCTCCCTGCCCCTGTCGAACGTCGCGGTGACCCTCCGCGTCGAGGGACTGCCCGCGGGCCAGCCGATCACCGTGAACTTCACGGCCGAGAGCCCCACCGCGGTCGATCGCAACCTGACCGGAGGGCCGACGTTCTCCCTCTCGCTCCCGCCGGGCGAGTACGGGGTCGGCGCCGAGGCGAAGATCGGCAACGGGACGACCGTCTATCTGCCCCCGACCCTCCTCTCGACCGAGATCCCGTTCGGCGCGACGATCTCCCAGCTCACGCTCGTCGTGATCGCCCAGATCAACTCGACCGGCACGCTCTCGGTGCCGTCGGGGATCTCGACCGGCAACGTCACCGTCGCGCTCTCGTCGCCCGTGATGAACATCACCGTCAACGGGACCGCGTACACGAAAGGGTTCCACGTGGCGCCGGGGTCCTACACCGCCCACGTGCAGGCGTCGAGCGGCGCGACGACGTACGTCAATCTGACCCGGGTCACGGTGAGTAGCTCCGGGGCGATCACGCCGAAGCTCGTGCTGAACCGCGTGGGGGTGACCCTGAGCGGCACGGTCACCTCGAGGACCGGGACCCCCCTCTCCCTGAACGCGACGGTCACGCTGCGGAGCACCACCGGGGTGACGCTGCAGACGTCCGTGACGTCCGGCTCGTTCTCGACCGTCGTCGCGCCGAATGCGACGTACCGCGCGTTCGCCAACGCGACCGTTTCGACCTCGGGCCCGAACGGGAGCTATTTCGTCACCTGGAGCTCGACGCCGCAGGCGACCTGCACGGTCACCTCGATCTCCTCCCAATGCACGGTCCCGATGCAGGCGACGGAGCAGCCGGTCTGGTTGAACGGGACGCTCTCGAGTCCCGGGGTCCCCGGACTCGTGAACGGGACCGTCCGTCTCGTCGGGCCGTACCCGTACGCGAACGTGACGTTCGTCAACACCACCACCGGCGCGTTCACCGCCCAGGTCCTCCCCGGAGCGTACTCGGTCTACGCGTCGGGCGGCGGGGGATCCGAGCCGCTCGCGACGTTCGCGTCCGCGCTGGCGTTGCCGTCGACCCAAGGGTCGAACCTGTCGCTCTCGCTCGCTCCGACGTGGATCGACACGATCTCCATCACGGGCCCGAACGCGACCGTCGGGCACGCCGGCTTCGCCAACCTCACCGTCTCGAACGTCTTCGGCGATCGGGCGCTCTATCCCCTCGTCACGCCGGGGACCTCCGTCCGCATCGCGCTCCCGGTCGGAACGTACGTCGTCTCGGCCGTGGCGCCCGGGAGCCTGAACGGCGTCCCCGGGAACGCCACCGCCCGCGCGACCGTCGCGATCGTCAGCGGGAACGTCGGGACCGTCCTGGCGCTGAACGTCACGGTCGTGCGGTCCGTCGCGGCGAACCTGGTCGGTCCGACGTCCGCCCTCGTCAACGCGGGCGGCACGGCGTCGTTCGCGTTCTCGGTCCGGAACTCGGGGAACGTGCCGATCACCGTCCACCCGGTCGGCTCCCCGTCGTACTGGTCGTTCAACTTCACGATGGGCAACGTCACGCTCTCCCCGGGCGGCGCCGCGGCCGCGGGCGAGGCGGTGATCACGGTCCCGGGCGGGACGCCGGTCGACCACCCCGCCGTGGCGATTGAGTTCGCCCTGGCGAACGGCACGATCGTCGGGAAGACGTCGATCGCGCCGACCGTCAACGTCGTCGGGTACTATGGAGTCGCCGTCGGGAAGTCGACCGCGGCCGTGGAGATCGGCCCCGCCACGGCGGTCCTGCCGTTCTACCTGGTCGACACCGGCAACGCGAAGGAGACGGTCCTCCTCACCGTCGTCGATCAGAACCGGATCGTGGCCGACGGCTGGACGGTGCTGTTCACCGGCCAGTCGGCCGGGGCGTCGTACAAGGTCAGCCTCTCCGCCGGCCAGAACTCGACCCAGCACCTGAACCTGACCGCGACCTCGGCGATCTTCATCCCGCCGCTCAGCGCGACGGTGATGGCGACGGTCGTCAACGCCTCCGGGGCGGCGAGCGCCTCGGTGACGCTCTCGGTCCCGACCGGCTACGTCAAGGTCTCGACCGCGAACTCGACGGCGCTCGTGATCACCGGGCCGTCGATCGGCCCGGGCCCGTCGGCGCTCCCCGACTGGGTGATCCCGCTCCTCTCGTTCGTCCCGGCGATCGCCCTCGTCGGGGCGGTGCTCACCTACCGGTGGTGGCGCACCCGGCGGTGGACGCGGCGATGAGGAATCTCCGCGCCGTCGCCGCCGCCGTCGCGCTCGTCGCCGTCATCGGTCTCCTGCTCCCGATCGGCCCCGCTGCGCCCTCCCCCGCCGGGCGATTGACCGCGAGCTCGACCCCGGTCACCGGCAACGTGACCGGCCCCACGGTGCTCGCGTGGGACGCGCACTCGAACTACTACGTCAACGGGACCGGCGGGCCGGCGTTCGCGCCGAACGGGACCCAGGTGGGGAACCTCACCTGGTACGCGTCGCTCCTGGCCGCCAACCTGACGGGGATCTCGCTCTCGCCGACGTCGAACGCGATCGTCGGCGGGAACGCCTCGCTCGCGATCCTGACGGTCGGCAACATCAGCGAACCGCTCACGATCGCGGTGATGCTCTCCTCGGTCTACCAGACGGACAACGTCTCGATCAACTTCACCTACACGCTCCACGTCGTCCAGCCATACGTCGTCGCGGCGACGCTCGTCTGCGGGCCGTCCGCCGGGACGGACGCGTTCCAGGTCGTGGTCGACCTCGACGGGGCCGCGGTCGGCAGCGTGACCGTCCCGTCGCTCCTGCCGAACGGGACGTACCACCTGTCGTTCAAGTACGCCGTGCTGTCCCTCGCGTCGGGATGGCACACGTTCACGGTCTCGCTCGCGGCGCTCCACGGTCTCGTCCGATTCTCGGGCGGGGCGACGGTCTACTCGCAGTCGTTCTACGTCCCGGGGCCGGCGACGAGCTACACGCTCTGGTACGTCGCCGGATTCGTCGCGTTCTTCGGGGTACTCTTTATATTGCTCACCCGGGTGGCCGCGCGCCGGCGCGGCGCCGTGCGGCGCTAGCGGCGACGGGTCGTTCGGATGGCAGCGCAGGTCGAGCTTCGGTGCACCTCCTGCGGACGCGCGGTGCCGGCGAAGGGCGCGACCCAGTTCCTCTGCCCGCAGTGCGGCGAGGTGTCGATCGGCCGCTGCGCGCGCTGCCGCGACCAGAGCGTGGGGTTCATCTGCCCGAAGTGCGGCTTCGAGGGTCCGTAGGGGGCCTCCGTGGGACAGGTCGCGGTCCTCTTCCGGCTGATGCCGCAGGCGGTCGACTCCGACCTGGCGGCGATCGCCGCGGCGGCCCGCGCCGCCGTCCCGTCCGGCGTGACGGTCCGCGGGATGCAGGTCAAGGACATCGCCTACGGGCTCCGTGCGCTCCTCCTCTCCGTCGTGATGAACGACGCCGGCGGGGTCCTCGAGGCGACCGAACAGGCGCTCGCGAAGGTGCCGCACGTCGAGTCGGTCGAGGTGATGGAAGAGGGGCTGCTGTAGGAGCACCCCCGCTCCCCGGCCCGTGGACCTGCTGACCCACGTCCTGGTCGCGTACCTCCTCACCTTCGGGATCGTCGGCTTCCAGCCGCAGTACCTGGCCGCCGGAGCTCTCGCGGGGGGCCTCCCCGACGCCGACGCGCTGTTCTTCCCGCTCGCGCGACGCTTCCCGATCCTCCGGCACCACGGCATCACGCACTCTCTGTTCGGGGTGACGGTCGTCGCCGGGGCGGGGGCGCTCCTGGGGCCGGCGATCGCGTCGGGGTCCCCGTGGGTCTACTTCCTCGTCATGGAGGTCGGCGGCTGCGCGCACATCCTCCAGGACGGGTTCACGAACTTCTCGGTCCCGCCGCTCCTCCCGTTCTCCGAGCGGCGTCTCGAGCTGGACGCCGACCGGGCGATCAATTTCGTGACGCTCGCCGTGTCGGCCGTGTCGTTCTACGTGCTGCTCGGCGTCGAGCGGAACCACGTCGCGTTCGACCTCTACCTCGCGACGATCGACGTCCTCGTCGCCTTCTTCGTCCTCTACTTCTCGGTGCGGCTCGCGGGCCGGATCGTCGTCGGCCGACGGCTCGGCGCCCTGGGCGGCTTCGACCACGTGCTGCCGACGGGCAACCCGTTCGCCTGGCTGCTCCTGAAGGAGGAGGTCGCGAACGGCCGGTCGACGACGACCTGGGCCCGGTACGTCTTCGGCCGCGGGGTGGTCGCCGGCCCCTACCGGGCCGAGGGGCCGCTCGAGCCGACGACGCATCCGGAGGCGGCCCCGAGGTGCGCGGAGGAGGCGCTGGAGTGGTCGTACCCGCTCGCCCGGGCGGCGAGCCGGGTGATCGCGCAGACGTACCACTTCGGCGAGGCGTTCGAGGAGGCGGGCGGCAGCTGGGTCGCCGTGTGGTACTCCCTCGAGTTCACGGCGTTCGGCCGCGCGTCCGGCGTTCGGGTCCGCTTCCCGGCGACCGGTGGCCCGGCGGAGGTCCGCTCGACGTTCTACCGCCCGCGGGTCCGGGCGTTCTAGCGGCCGGCTACCCCCCGCGCAATCGACGGACCAGCTCGGCGGGCGCGCGCACGACGACCCGTTCGATCCGGTCGTCCGGAACGCCGGCTCCCCTCGCGATCCGACGGGCGAGCTCGACGGGGATTAGGTCCTCCGGACGGTGCGCGTCCGAGTCGACGACGAGCTCGGCGCCGGCCTCGAGGGCCCGCCGGACCACCCCGCCGTTCCCGAGCGCGTGGCCGGGACGGCCGGAGAGTTCGAGCGCGACCGAGTGCGCCCGGGCGAGCTCCGCGTCGGCGGCGTCGAGGATCCCCGGATGCGCGAGCACGTCGACCTCCGCACACTCCACCGCCGCGTGATTGGTCCCCGCCGGGACGTGCTCCAAGAGGGTCTCCCCGTGGACGATCACGATTTCGGCGCCCGCCCGGCGCGCGGCCTTCGCCGCGTCCGCGATGCGGCGGGCGGGCAGTTTCGTGAGCTCGACCCCGATCAACGGCACGAACCGGCTCCCATCCCACACCGACGCTTCCGCCCGCAGGCGGTCGAGCAGCGGTTTCGGGTCCTCGGCCGACACGTGGTCGGTGAGGGCGAGCGCCCGGTGGAGGAGGACCTCGGCTTCGTTCCACATGTCCGTCGGGGAGGTGACGCCGTCGCTGAGGTACGAATGGGAGTGGAAGTCGATCCGTTCACGGAGGGGTTCGGTCATCGGCCTCGGGCCACGCCCTGCGGCGCCGGGTCCGCCTCGCCTACTTGTAGGTCGACTGGTGGACGGTGCCCTCGTCGTCGACGATGGTGATGCACTCGCCCTCGCACTCGAACAGGCAGGCCTCGCACATGATGCAGTCGGGGCCGTGGATGACCGCCGACTTCTCGGCCCGGAACTGGAACTTCGCCGCCACCGCGGGGTCGTCGACCACGTTCGGCCAATTCTCGCGAGGCTGCATCTCGAAGACCGTCACGGGGCAGACGTCGCGGCAGTGGCTACAACCCGTGCACTTCTCGTGGGCGACCTCGACGCTGACCATGGACGTCCTATCCTTCCCACCGAGGCGGGATATATTAACTGCCGGGCCGCACGGGAGGGTCGGCCGCCGTTACGGGATCTCCGCGGGGTTCCACGCGCCGACCCGGCCGCCGCCGCGGAGCGCATCCAACCGGCCGACCTCCTCGGGCGCGAGCGAGAAATCGAAGACGCCCGAGTTCTCCACGATCCGGGCCCGGTGCACCGACTTCGGGAGCTCGACCAGACCGTGCTGCAGCCCCCATCGGAGCAGGATCTGGGCGGGCGTGCGATGGTGCGACTCCGCGATCGACCGGACCGCGGGGTCGTCCAGGTGGCGGCCGCGCGTGAGCGGGGACCACGCCTCCACCACGATGCCCCGGTCCTGGCAGTAGGCGAGGAGCTCGGGGTCGTAGACGAACGGGTGGAACTCCACCTGATTGACCGCGGGCGTGACGTCGGACTTCGCGCGCAACTCCTCGAGGTGCCGGATGGTGTAGTTGCTCACCCCGATCGCCCGGCAGACCCCCTCCTTCTGGAGTTTCTCGAACGCCTTCCACGTACCGATCCGGTCCTCGGGCGACTTCGCCCGGGGCCAGTGGATCAGGTAGAGGTCGATCGGCCCGAGGCCGAGCCGTTCCTGGCTCTGGTGGGCGGCTCGCTGAGCGGCCTCGAACCCGTGGTCGGTATGCCAGAGCTTCGTCGTGACCCAGATCTCGTCGCGGGGGATCCCGGACGCCCGGACGGCGGCGCCCACATCGGCCTCGTTTCCGTACATCGCCGCCGTGTCGATGTGCCGATAGCCGACCTCGAGGGCGGCACGGACCGCGTTGCGCGTCACCGCACCGGCCTCGGTCTGGAACACCCCGAGGCCGAGCACCGGGATCGCGCCGCCCTTCTCGAGCGGGAGGCGGGAGGTCAGATGGAGCGGTCCGCTGCCCGACATCGCCGACCGCCACACCACTCGGGCTTATCGGCTCGCCGGGGGCCCGTCGGCGAAGCGGGACGGGCGGCCGGTCGCCCGGTATCGTTCGTCGTGGCGGGCCAGCTGGTGTTCGTGTTCCGGGCAGAGGGAGAACCGTCGGCGGGGGGCCGACGCGGAGGTCGGGTCCGCGAACGCCCCGAACAGGTCGACCGGGTGGGGCCGGTCGTCGCACCCCCCTCCGCTGCCGAGGTCCGGTTCTCCGATGACCGGGCGGAACGCGAAGTCGTACGCGGTCCCCATGTCGCACAGGGGACGCTGGAAGATCGCGCTCACCGAACCCTCGGGCCGCGGCCGCCGGCCCGGGCACGGGGACGATCGTCGGGGGGGCGAGCCCGAACGGACAGCGCCGGGCGTACCTCGTGGTCCATGGCTCCGGGGGCGGCACCGACGCCTCGGGATAAGAGGTTCGTCGGACGACCCGGGACCGATAAGAGCGGGCGCCGGGTCGGACCCGGACCGGGGCGAGGCGGAGTCCCGGCCGATGACGATCGCGGATCTCGGCGACATCCGACTCGCCTACGAGCTGCACGGGCCCGACGGCGACCCGACGGTCCTCGTGCACGGGTCGCTCGAGGATCGGCGCAGCTTCGACCGGGTCGTCCCCGGGCTCTCGTCCGCGCTTCGGGTCCTGACCTACGACCGTCGGGGGTACGGGGAGAGCCTCGGTCCGCTGCGCACCCGACCCGTGCACGACGACGCGGCGGACCTCTCCCGGCTTCTCGAGGCCGTCGACCTCTATCCAGTTCACCTGATCGCCCACTCGTACGCCGGCGCGGTCGCCCTCCGTCTGGCGGTCGATCGACCCGAGCTCGTTCGCAGCGTGGCGCTGCACGAGCCGCCGTACTTCGGGCTGCTGCGCGACGACCCCGCGACGCGCCCCGAGGGAGAGGCGTTCGCCCGCGGCCTGGCCGAGCTGCGCGCGGGCGTCGCCGCCGGCCGGCGGCGGGAGGTCACCCGGGCCGTGGTGGAGGTGTTCGCGGACGACGCCCACGGCTGGGAGCACCTCACCGGCCCCGTCCAGGCCGGACTGACGTCGATGATCGACGAATGGGCCGTCGAGCTGGGCGACCCGCTCGCTTCGCGACCCGACCCGGCCGAATTGGCCGACCTGCTTCTCCCCGTGCTGCTGACGACGGGAGCCCGGAGCCCCGCCTATCTCGGGCGCGTCGTGGCGCACCTGGCGCGGCTTCTGCGGACCGCCGAGGTCGAGACGGTGGCCGGAGCGGGCCATGTGCCGCAGCTCACCGCTCCGGACGCGTACGTCGGGCAGCTGGTCACGTTTCTGCTCGAACGGGAGGTCCCGACGACCTAGCGGCGGCGCCCGCGGCGCTCGACGGCACACCGAGGGCAGTCCCGACCGGTCGAGTCCGAAGGGGCCGGGTAAAAGACGACCTCGCCCGCGCCGTGACGAAAGCACGCGAACAGCCGGTGTTCCACCGAGCGTCGGGCGAACGGATACACCCTCCAATAGACGGCTCGGACCCGAAGGTCTGGGCGGGAGGCGAGACGTCGCTCGGCGGCCCGTCCGAGCTCCGGCCCGTGCCGGGTCGCACTGCGGAGGTCCCTCCGGCGGACCACGCCCGGTGGCACGCACCTCCGGCGGAGCTCCCGGGCGACTCGTTCCGTCGGCGCGCGGTCGCCCCATTCGGCGTAGCGCGTCACCGAGACCACGCCGGACGGGCACGCGAAGACCCAGCCGACCCCCGGTCGAGCGAGGAGGATCCGATGGGCGCGCAGGGGCCGGGAGCAGTGTCGGTAGCAGTGTCCGTCCTTCGGCCGGAGCGCCCGCTCGACGATCGGGGGCAACCGCTGCGGGCGGGTCACGGGGCCTCCCCAGCGCGCACGCGGCGGAGCCATCCGCTCCGGAGCAGGTCGTTCCACGCCTGCCGCGTCCGCGCGACCTCCTCGGAGAAGCCGGTCAAGAGGTGGTCGATCCGGCCGTTCGACCACTCGAGGAACACCTGGGGGATCAGGTAATCCGGGTCCGGATCGCCGTGCCGTCGGACGATCCGGTCGGCCGCCCGCTCCTGTCGGGCCACGTCGATGTCCAACCGGCGCACCGGCACGCGCAGGATCCGGGCCAGGCGGCGAGAGTACCGGTCCGACAGCGGGACGCAATGCGGGCACCAGTCGGCGAGCACGACCGTAAGTCGCACGGGGCGTGGTCGGGGTTCCTCGCGGCCCGGCATCGACCTCCGAAGCAGCCTCCGGCGGATAATCTCCGACGTCCGGGCGCCTGTCGCGTCGGAGAACGAGCTTATCCTGTTCCCCCCCTCCGGAGGCGCGTGCCCCGCCGCCTCGCGAAGGGAATCCGCGAGCAGCCGGCGCCCCGGTGGACGGAGGTCGGTCCCGGGGTTCGGATGCGGCCGATGGTGGAGGGGAGCGGGACCGCCGTCGTCTTCTATCGCATCGATCCGGGCGTCGTGTTCGACGCCCACCGCCACGACTTCGCCGAGCTCGGCGTCGTCCTGTCCGGGCAAGCGCGCCTCGTCGTCGAGTCGGGCGAGCGGGAGCTCCGGGAAGGCGACTCGTTCTACGTTCCGCCGAGCGTGGAGCACGGGTTCTCGGTCCCGGACGGCGCGTCGCCCGTGATGCTGCTCGACGTGAGCGTCACCGGGGGCGGACCGGGAGATCCCCGCGTCACCCCGCAGGTGCTCGAATTCACCCAGGAGATCGTCCGGCGCCGCCGGTAGAGCGTGAACCGGACCCGGGGTCTCGCGAGAACTCCTCGAGGAGCGGCATCGCGCCCTTCCCGAGCCATTGCCCGCCGTCCACGGTCACCACCTCCCCCGTCACGTAGCTCGCCCGGGTGCTCACCAGGAACCGGACGACCTCGGCGACCTCTTCCGGCGTCCCGAACCGCTCCATCGGGATCCCGGCCCGGACCGCTTCGGTGACCCGCTCCGAGACCCAGAGCTGGCGGTCGGTCCCCTCGGTCCGGACGGGCCCCGGCGCGACCGCGTTGACGCGGATCCGGTGCCGGGCCCACTCGACGGCCAGCGTGCGGGTCAACGCGACCACCCCCGCCTTCGCCGCGGCGGAATGGGCGGTGCCGGGGCCGGCCATCCACGCGTACGAGGCGACGATGTTCACGATCGACGGCTGCGGAGCGCGCTGGAGCCAGGGGAACGCCGCGCGCGAGCAGTAGAACGTGCCGTCGAGCACGATCCCGACGACCGCCCGCCAGCCGTTCGGGGTGATCCGCTCGGCGGGCGCGACGAAGTTGCCGGCCGCGTTGTTGACGAGCACATCGAGACGCCCGAACTCCTCCGCGATGCCGGCGACGGCTCCGGCCACCTGCTCCGGCTGTCGCACGTCGAGCGGGATCGTCCGGACGCGCCTCCCCAGCGGGGCGAGCGATCGAGCGCCCGCCGCGAGATGCTCGCTGGAACGGCTCGCGAGCGCGAGGTCGAACCCGTCGCGCGCGAGCGCCGTGGCGATCGCGAGGCCCAGCCCGGTGCCGCCCCCGGTGACGAGCGCGACCGGCCGGGATCCCGTCGCCGCCGGGGGTGGCCCGCTCATGGGGAACCCGGTCGGGCGGCCGCTGTGCCGTGGGCTCGGGGCCCGACGGACGGACCGTCGTGGAGCGCGGATCGGATTCGGTCGAGGTCGGGGGGACCGAGACCGCGCCCGTAGCGCCCGTCGAAGCGCTCGGTCACCGACCCGTCCCGGAAGATGAGGACCGTCGGTACGACGTCGATGCCGAATCGGTCCCACAAGGGGCTCCCCTCGTCGCTCACGTCCGCGACCGCCACCGAACGGGAGCCGTCGCGACCCAGCCCTTCGAACCCCGGTCGGAACCGGGCGCAGAACGGGCACCAGTCCGCCAGGAACGCCACCGCCCACGTCCCCGACCGTCGGAGGCGCCGTCCGTCGAACTCGGTGTCGGTCAGCGTCTCCATCGTCGAACCGCGTCGGAACGTCGGACCGGCGGAAGAGCTCGTCGGCCCCGGAGCCGGGGCGCCCGCGTTCCGAGGGGGCCCCGCGGCCCCCGGACCACCCCGCGATCCGTCCAGTAGGCGGAGACGGTCCGGGCGGGCGTGCGGTCGAACCGTGCCGAACGCCCGATCCGTCCCGCCGGCCGTTCGATCCACTTCGACCGGCCGGCGACGACCCAGACGGGGACTCCGGCGCGAACCGCGACCGTCGCCAGGCGGCGGGTCCCCACCTTGTGGACCACGGACCCGTCGGGAAGAACCGCATCGGCCCCGATCACGAGCCCGTCCGAGCGGCGGACCGCGGCCGATCCGGCCCGGTCGGGAATGGTGCGGGCGACGACCCCGGCTCTCCGAAGGTCCCGCGCGAAGTCGCGGCCCTCTCCTCCGGGCCGGCTCTCGAGGGCGTCCACGCGGCGTGGCCGTCGGGACGGGGGGAGGGCACGGAGGAGTCGGAGGACCGAGTCGCTCCGGCTGATCGTCACCACGCGGGCCCCGGTCAGCGAGATCCGCCGGGCGGCCCGTACGAGTCCGAGGGGTTCCGAGCGCACCTCCCGTCGCCGGCGCCGCAGCCACCGTCGGGCCGATCGCCGCGAGTCGGACTCCGGACCGAGCGCCAGCCGGCGCCAGTCGGCGCTCCACTGCCGGAACGCTCCCATCGCGGGCTGCAGTCGGGAGAGAGCGTCCGCCACCGCCCTCGCCCGCCCCCTCCCCGGCCCGCGGGGAGAGTTCACGAGGGGACCGAGCGCGGCCAACGTTCGGAGCTCGAGGGCACGAGCCCCCGAGCGCCGATCCCGGGCCACGTCGCGCAGCCGAGCCGCGACCGTTCCGGGGAGGGGGGTCGACCGTCGGGAGGCCATCGGAGGATCGGAACGAACGGACCTCTCTTCAATCCGCTCCCGGTCCGTCCTCCGGGCGTCCGTGGCGTGGCGAGTCCCGACCGAGGCGCGTTCCGCGCGGGTGTTCCCCGCACCACTCCGGGGCCGGGTCGAGGTCCACCGGTTCGAGAGCCGCCGGCTCGAGGGGAACCCGCTGGGGGACCCGACCGAGCGGGATCTCCCGGTCTACCTCCCCCCGTCCGGCACGACGGAGGGGCGTCCCTTGCTCCTCCTCCTCTCCGGGTTCTCCGGAGCGGGGTGGTGGCACTTCCAGCGGCCGAGGTATCTCAACGAATCGCTCGTGCACCGATTCGACCGGCTGATCGGGTCCGGAGCCGCTCCGGAGGCGGTCCTCGCCGCGCCGGACTGCCTGACCACCCTCGGGGGCAGCCAGTACCTCGACTCGTCCGCCACCGGGCCCTACGAACGGTACGTCGTCGACGAGGTCCTCCCCTGGCTCCACGAGCGGTATCGCACGGGCCCAGTGGTCGCGCTCGGGACCTCGAGCGGGGGGTACGGCGCCTTGGTGCTGGCGCTCCGGCATCCCGATCGGATCCGGGCGGCCGCGGCCAACGCCCCCGACTCGTACTTCGAGTACTGCTACCCACCGGACTTCCCGCGGGCGTTCCGCGAGATCCATCGGGCCGGGGGTCCCGAGGCGTTCCTCCGACGGACCTTCGGCGAACCGGTCAGCAACTTTGGCCCCTGGAGCCCGACGGCGCCGGCGGTCAGCACGATCGCCTACGCCTCCTGCTACTCCCCTCGGGACTCGGAGCCCGGTCGGTTCGACCTGCCGTTCGACCTCGACACGGGGGAGCTCCGGGACGAGGTGTGGCGTCGTTGGCTGGCCTGGGACCCCGTTCGGATCGTCGCGACCGAGGACGGACGCTCCGCCGCTCGTCGGTTGCGGTATCTCTACGTGGACGGCGGGTCCGGGGACGAGTTCGGCCTCGACATCGGCGCCCGGGTATTCGCGGCCCGCGCCCGCCGCGCGGGGGCGACCTTGGACCTGGAGCTGTTCGACGCCGGACATTTCGACAGCGGACCCCGGTACGACGTCATGTTCCCGCGGTTGCTCCGCGCCGTGACGACCGAGCCTCCCGGACGCGAATCGGCACCCGTTTAGTACCTCGCCCGGATGGGCCGACGGCCCGGGCCCCACGGATGCTGAAGGACGGACAACTCATCTGCGACCGGTGCCAGGCGGTGATCTCGCGGATCCGCGAGTCTCCCGCCGAAGGCTGGGAGAAGATGCACAACCTCTGTTCGGCGTGCTTCCTGGCGGTCTGGAAGGAGTCAATCCCGCCCGCCTGACGCCTCGGAGCCGGGCGCGCCGACGCGCTGCTCGAGGGCGACGAGGCGCTCCCGGGCGTACTCCTCCGCCCACGCCGTGACCACGAAATACCAGGAGATCGCGAGCAGCAGCCCCAGCTCGGGACGACGGGTCGCTTCGGGGGGGACGACGACCGCGCCGCCGGCGAGGGTGCGCCCTTCTCCCACCGGCTCGATGTGGGCGACCTCGACGCCCGCCCCAGCGGTCAGGACCCAGGCCGGCAGGGCGACCCCCGCCCGTCGGAGCCGAAAGGAGGAGCCGTCCGCGAGGTCGATGGCATGATACGCGACATGGGCCGAGAGGACCGCGACGTTCGCCTCGGCGCCCGCGGTCCGGGCGGTGATCCGCGGAGCGAGGAAACCCACCCGTTTGAGCGACCAGGTTCCGGAGGCGGTTCGGGCCGAGGCCAGAGATCCTCCGCTCGCGGCCCAGCCGATCGCCACCACGAGCGTGGCCCCCGATCGCAGCTCCCAGACCGGCGGGGGGCCGGCCGACGGGAGCCATCGCAACGTCGTCGCGTCGACCTTCGCGAACGGTGCGGGCTCCATTCGGCGCCCGACGCCGGGGGGGCCTCTTAACTCCGCGCCGAGGCGTCGGCCGCCAGCCGACCGGCCCGGGGGCCGATATCCCGCTCGATCCGGTCCAGCTCGGCCAGGGCGTCCTCGATCACCGGGGCCCGGGACGCCGGAGGCTCGAGCGGGGGAATCTCCGCGTCCCGGTCGTCTTCCGACCAGGGTTCGGCGGACGCCGTCGGGACCCAGGGGGCGGGAGGGGGCGGGACGGTCGCGGCGACCAGCGAGATCCCGAGGCCGCTGGACGCCGCCAGCCGCGCGGACGACGCGGCTCGCCGGACCTCGGGACGGGGTCGCCCGTAGTCCGCGGGATTCGGCGCACGCGCCGGGGCCCGGGGCGCCGGGGCGGGGTCGGCCGCCGAGAACGGGTCGTGCCGTCCGAGGAAGTACGCGACGGTCGCCCCGGCGAGCGCCACGAAGGCGAGCAGGAGGAAGAGGCTGGAGAGGGGGAATACGCCCGGACCGACCGGGGGGAGGAGTCGCCAGACGAGGACCGCGCCCGCCAAGAACCCGAGCGCGAGGAGGAAGAGCCCTCGGCCGTCGCGCAGGAACCAACCCGGCGTCGGGTCGTCCCCGGGGGGTTCGCCGTCGGCCGTCCGGGCGGGTCGGGTCGCCCCCGGGGCGGCGCCGGCGGACCGATGGACCGTCGACATGCCGTTCCCGACGTAGAACGGTTGGGCGAGGTTAAACAGATATCCGTCGACCGGCGAGGAACCGTCCCCGTCCGTCAGCGTCCGGCGAGGAGGAAGAGCAGGGCTCCGACGAGCACGCAGATGGAGGCGAGCAGGGTCAGGACCCCGCCGGCGAAGCCGAGGAGGAGCCATCCGACCAGAACCAGCACCAGGAGGATCACGCCGGCTCCGACGCTCCGGTCCGAGCCCCGATCTCGGCCCACGATCGCGAACAGCCCGATGATGACCCCGACCCCGATCGCGAGCACCGCCGGGTCGACGAAGCCCAGGGCCCGGTCGGCGTGGCCGACGGCCAGCGCGACCGCGCCCCCGGCGAGGTCGAGCAAGCCGCTGAGGATGAGGAGCCCCGCGCCGAGCAGGGCGAACAGGAATCCCAGCCGCCGGTCGCGGTCCCCCGTCATGCCGATTCCTTGCGCGGGACGCCGAGATTATCCTTCCGACGGCCCGGCGCGCACCGAGAACGTCATGCGCCCGAATCCGCTGGGAGGGTCGATGGCGACCCGACGGGCGAGGCACGACCCGGCGCAGGAGTTCGACCGCGAGGCGCCGGAGTACGACCGCACCGCCGTCGCCTCGATGCCCGGCTATGCGGAGCTGCACCGCGTCCTCCTCGAAGGGATCCCGTTCCTCGCGACCCGGTCGTTCCGCGTCCTCGAGCTCGGGGTCGGCACCGGAACGTTGACCGAACTGCTCCTCCGGCAGTTCCCTCACGCCCGCGTCACCGGCGTCGACCTGTCGCGCCGGATGATCGACCTGGCGCAGCGAAAGCTACGCCCGTACCGCGACCGCGTCGAACTCGTCGCCGGCGACCTCGGGGCCTTCGAGGGAGGACCCTACGACGCCGTCGTCTCCGCGCTCGCGATCCACCACCTGACCGACGCCGCGAAGTGGCGCCTGTTCCGACGGATTCGCGGGGCCCTCGTTCCGGGCGGGTACTTCGGCGACGCGGACGACCACCTCCCCGAAGATGCGGTCTTCGATGTCCGATACGCCGAGGTCGCCTCGCGCCGACGGGCCGCCCGTCCGGGGGCCGGTTGGGACCGGCCCCAGGAGGTCTGGCACGAACACGAGCGGCTCGACCACCCGTGCACCCTCGACGCGGAGACGGCGGCGCTCGGCCGCGCAGAGTTCCTGCATGTCGGGGTGCCGTGGAGGTTCTACGGACAGGCGGTCGTGTGGGCGTACCGATGACGGGCCGGGGCGTCCGGGGGCGGAGTCGCTCCGATGCTCCGTGAGACGACGTTCCGGCTGGGCGGCTCGATCCTCATCGTCGTCGGGGTCTGGCTCGCGTTCGAGCTCGCTCTGGCGCAGGCCGGGTGGTCGTACTTCGGGGTGTGGTTCGCCGCCGGCGGCCTGGTCGGGTTCGGCGCGTTCTTCGTCTATGTCGCGCGGGACGCCGCGAAGTACCGACGCGACTACCTCGCCGCGCTCGAGTCCGGACGGCCACCCCCGCCCGGCGGTCCGCCACGCTGATCGGTGCGGCGCCGGCCGTTGTCCCCCGCTATCGAGCCGGCCGGCGCCCGACTTCGAGCAAACCTTTTCAGGGGTGGGCACCGTCCAACCGGCGTGGCCGGGATGGGGTAGCTTGGCCTATCCTGGGGGACTGTGGATCCCTCGACCCGGGTTCAAAGTGGAGCGGGGCCGACCCCCGCTTCCTGAGAATCTCGGTCCCGGCCCTACCCTCGCCGACGGGGGGCGCCCCGCGGGCCGTCCGCCGAGCGTCGCGACAGGCGGACCAGGACCTCGGGCAGCTCGGCGAGGCTCCGGCCGGCCCACGCGGCCCCCCACTTCGTGAGGTCCTTCGTCGCGATCGTCCATCCCGGGAGCGAGGTGGCCCGGCCCAGGGCGACCACGCCCGGGACCGAGCCGGCGGCCTCCATGTCAAATCGGGAGTCCCCGACGAGGAAGACCGGGACCCCGGGGTACCGACGGCGGAATTCGGCGAGATGCTCGCGCTTCGTCCCGTCCCGCGATCCGAGGACCGCATCGAACCAGAAGCGGAGCCCCTCCCGCTCCAGCAGCAGCTCCGCCATCTCCGTCTCGGCTCCCGTCGCCACCGCGAGCGTCCAACGCTCCGCCGACAGGCGCTTGAGGAGCTTCGGCACCTCGGGGAACGGTTTCGCCCTCGCGTACGCCTCGCGCACCTTGCGCTGGTGGAAGGTGCGGGCGGTCGACGCCCGGAGGGCGGCCGGGGCCTCGGGATACAGCTGGGCCAGCTGGGCCTCGAACGGCATTCCGGTGGTGGCGAGATAGTGGATCCGCCCCTCCTCCGGCGGAGTACCGAAGGCGGTCGTGAGGACGTCCGCGGCGACGTCGCTGATGGCGCCCAGGTCGTCGAGGAGCGTTCCGTCGAGGTCGAACACGACCGCGCCCCGCTCGACCGGACGGGGCGCGACGGGTTCCGGAGCCGCGAGGACCGGCCGTTCGATCTCGGCGAACTGGCTCGTCGACGACACCACCGGGAGACTTCCCCCTGCGGGCAGCTCGTGCGACGGATTCGGGACGGGGCCGTTCGCCGGGGGCACGGGGCCGCGAGCCGGCCGCCCGATTTAACGGGTCATGCTCTGGCCTTTTAGCGGACCGGGTCTCCGGAGACCGGGACCATGCATCCGAGCCGGGCGATCCGCGGCCGCCTCTCCCAGTTGCTGGCGGGCCGCCGCATCGTGGTCGGAGTCTCGGGGTCGATCGCCGCCATCGAGGTCCCTCGGATCGTCCGCGAGCTGATCCGACATGGGGCGGAGGTCCGGGCCGTGATGAGCCCCGAGGCGACCCGCCTCGTGAGCCCCGAGGCGATCGAGTTCGCCACCGGCCACCCCCCCGTCCTCCAGCTGACCGGCAACGTCGAGCACGTGACCGAGCTGGGTCCCGGAACGGGTCGGGCGGACCTCCTGCTGATCGCCCCGGCGACGGCGAACACGATCTCGAAGATCGCGCACGGCATCGACGACACTCCGGTGACGTCGTTCGCCTCCGTGGCGTTGGGGGGCGGCGTTCCGATCCTGATCGCCCCCGCCATGCACGAGCACATGAGCGGCAACCCGGCCGTGCGGGAGAGCCTCGAGAAGCTCCGCGGGTGGGGGGTCGGGGTCGTCGTGGGCGCGTCGACCGAGCACGAGGAGAAGCTCGCGACGCCCGAGGAGGTCGCCGCGGCCGTGCTGCACCGGCTCGGCACGCCCGCCTGGAAGGACCGTTCGGTCGTCGTGATCGGAGGGGCCGCGCGGGAACCGATCGACGCGGTCCGCTCGCTCACGAACGAGAGCTCGGGGCAGACCGCGGTCGCGCTGGCGACCCAAGCGTACTACCGCGGGGCTTCCGTCGCGCTCTGGGCCGGCGCGATGCAATCCCCCATCCCGCCGTGGATCCCGGTCCATCGATGGCAGAGCGTCGCGGACCTGATCGAGCTGGCCCGGGCGCGCCAGGACGAGCTCGCCTCGGCCGCCGCGGTCTTCGTCCCGGCGGCGCTGTCGGACTACACCCTCGAACGTCGCGCCGGGAAGATCTCGTCCCGAGAGCACCCGACCCTGACCCTGACGTTGAGCCGCGCGCCGAAGGCGCTTCCGGAGGTCCGACGGCTGGCCCCCGCGCCGACGGTGCTCGTCGGCTTCAAGCTCGACGCCAACCGATCCGCCGGGCAGCTCGAAGGCGAGGCCCGTCGGCTCCTCGTCGAGGCGGGGGCCGACTACGTGGTGGCCAACGATGCCGGGACGATGGGGTCCACGAGCATCGACGCGCGGCTGGT
>JASHVP010000173.1 GCA_030044475.1 Thermoplasmata archaeon
GACGGTGATCGACGAGGCGACCCTCCGAGCCCACTGGCCCGCCGCGCCCGTCGAGATCGCCCTGGTCGAGACCGGATGGAGCCATCGGCGCGCGGCGACCAAGGAGTACCTGTACGACTTCCCGGGCCTCTCCCCCGGCGCGGCTCGATTCGCCGGGGAGCGGCTCCGCAAGGGTCTCGGCACCGACACCTTGAGCATCGACCCGTTCGCGAGTACGGACTATGCGGCGCACAAGGTGCTCCTGCGACGCGGGCTCTGGCTCGCCGAGGCGCTCGACCACCTGGACACCCTGCGGGAAGGCATCGAGTACACGTTGGTCGTCGCTCCCTTGAAGATCCGGCACGGCAGCGGCGGGATGGCCCGGGTGTTCGCCCTCGAGGGCGACGGGAGCCCCCCGTGACCGCCGAGGCGGGGGTCGCCGGCACCCGCGTTCTCGTGACGGCCGCGAGCCAAGGGATCGGCTACGGGGCGGCGCGAGCGTTCGTCCGATCGGGGGCGCGGGTCGTCGTGAACTCGTCGCACGAGGGCCGCCTCGCGGCGGCCGTGGGGCGGCTCTCCGAGGCCGGGGACGTCCATGGGGTCGTCGCCGACCTGCGTCAGGCCGCCGACCTCGACCGCCTGCTCGCCGAAAGCCAGCAATGGCTCGGGGGCCTCGATACGCTCGTGTACGTGACCGGGAGCCCCTCCCCCGGCACCTTCCTCGAGCAGTCGTACGAGGACTGGGACCGGGCCGCTCGCCTCCTGGTGGTCAGTCCCGCCTACCTGGCGCGGAAGGCGGCCGAGGCGATGCTCGCCTCGGGCAGCCGGGGTCGGATGGTCTTCCTGACCTCGATCGCCATCCGCGAGCCGATCCCCACCATCGCCACCTCGAGCGTCTGCCGCATCGCCGTCGCCGGCCTGGTCCGAACGCTCGCCCGAGAGCTCGGTCCGAAAGGGATCCGGGTCAACGGGATCCTCCCGGGCTACGTCGCCACCGACCGGGTCGCCGAGGTGGTCGACGACGCCGCCCGTCGGAACGGCACCACCCCCGCCGAGGAGCGCGCCGCCCTCGAGCGGGAGATCCCGCTCGGGCGCCTCGGGACCCCCGAGGAGATCGCCGAGGCGGTCCTGTTCCTCGCCAGCGACCGATCGAGCTACGTCACCGGCGCGATGCTCCCGGTCGACGGCGGCCGGCTCCGCTCGGTCGGCTAGGGTCGGTCCGGCGGTCGCACTTCCGCGGCGAACTCCGGCCGCTCCGGCGAGAACGCGTCGAGCACGACGCTGGGTCCGTCGGGGGTCGCGTGAAGCTCGTGGGGGACTCCGCCGGGGATGTAGTAGGACGAGCCAGGTCGAACCTCCCAGGTGACGTCGCCGACGGTGAAGGTCCCGCCTCCCTCCAGGAACGTCCCGGCCTGGACGTGGGGGTGCGTGTGACGCGGGAACACCGACCCGGGCGCGATGCGGTACAGGACGAGCGTCAGGGACGGCCCGTGGGCCAGGACCCTTCGGTGCACCCGCGGAAGAACCTCGTGCCAGGCGTCCGGAGCGTTGTTCCAGAGCGGCATGCCGGGGCATGGCCGCCCGGGTATATGGACCTCCGACCCGAGAGATGGCCCCGCGTCCCCGGGAACGTCCCGGGGACCGGGAGAAGGGGTTGGATGAGACCGCGGGGGGGTCCTAGTCCTCGCCGAAGTCCCCGCCGCCCATGCCGCCCATCCCGCCCATGCCGCCGGGGCCGCCCGGGCCGCCGCCCGAGGGGGGCGGGCTCGACTTGGACGCGATCACGTCGTCGATCCGCAGGATCATGACCGCGGCGTCGGTCGCGCTCTCGATCGCCTGCCGCCCGACGCGGATCGGCTCGATCACGTGGATCTCGCCCATGTCGCCGACCTTGCCGGCCGCGATGTTCACGCCGGCGTGCTTGTGGCCGCCCTTGTGCGCCTTGCGGAGCTCGATCAGGATGTCGATCGGGTCGAGACCCGCGTTCTCCGCGAGGGTCCGGGGGACCGTCTCGAGCGCCTCGGCAAAGCTCTCGAACGCGATCTGCTCGCGCCCGCCGATCTTGGCCGCCTCGTCCCGGAGGTGGAGGGCGAGCTCGCTCGCGGTCGCCCCGCCGCCGTAGACGTACCGGCCGTCCTCGACCGCCACCGCGACCACGTTGAGCGCATCGTCGAGCGACCGCTCGATCTCGTCGAGGACGTGCTCGGTGCCGCCTCGGATCAGGATGGAGACCGCGCGGGCCTTCTTCGCCCCCGTGACGAACGTGAGCGCGTCCTCGCCGATCTTCCGTTCCTCGACGAGGCCCGCGGTCCCGACGTCCTCGGGGGTCAGCTCGCTGACCTTCGAGACGATGTTCGCGCCGGTCGCCTTCGCGAGCTTCTCCATGTCGGACTTCTTGACGCGGCGGACCGCGTAGATGCCCTCTTTCGCGAGGAAGTGCTGGGCGAGGTCGTCGATCCCCTTCTGGCAGAGGACGACGTTGGCGCCCGACTTCTTGACCTGGTCGACCATGCGGCGCAGCATGTTCTCCTCCTCCTGGAGGAACGCGTTCAGCTGCGACGGGTCGTTGATCTCGATCTTCGCGTCGATCTCGGTCTTCTTGATCTCGAGCGCGGCGTCCAGGAGCGCGATCTTCGGGTTCTCGACCCGCGATGGCATCCCCGAGTGGACCTTCTCCTTGTCGACGATCACGCCCTCGATCAGCTGGGTGTCGGTGATCGCGCCGCCCTGCTTCTTGATCAGCTGGATGTTGTCGAGGTCGACGAAGTAGCCGTCGCCCTTCTTCTCGGCGACCGCGGTCACGGCCTTCACGGCGATCTCGCCGAGCGCGTCGCGGCTGAACGAGACCGACTTCGAGGCCATCGAGGTGACGGCGATCTGCGCCAACTTCGCGTGGTCGGTGATCGCGATCGGCTCGCTCGTCTCCTGGAGGATCTTGAGCGCCTTCGCGGACGCCAGCCGGTACCCCTGCGAGATGATCGTCGGGTGGATGTTCTGCTCGATCAGCGTCTCGGCGCGCTTCAACAGCTCGCCGGCGAGGACGACGGCCGTGGTCGTTCCGTCCCCGGCTTCCTGGTCCTGGGTCTTCGCGACCTCGACCAGCATCTTTGCGGCCGGATGTTCGACGTCCATCTCCTTCAGGATGGTGACGCCGTCGTTCGTGACGACCACGTCGCCCATCGAGTCGACGAGCATCTTGTCGAGTCCCCGCGGGCCGAGCGTCGACCGGACCGCGTCGGCGATCGCCTTCGCGGCCTGGATGTTGTTCGAGAGGGCTCCGCGGCCCTTGTCGCGCTTCGTCCCTTCCTTCAGCACCAAGATCGGTGTCTGTCCCGTCAGCATGGTCTATCCTCCGAGAGTACTCTCGGCTATCGATTTGGGTAGAAATGCGGTTGTATTTAAAGAAAACTGATACCACCTCGCCGTTCGGAGCCCGGACGTCGCGGAGCCCCCGGAGCCGGATCCGAGACGGGCGACTCAGGTTCCGAACCGCCGCCGACGCGTTTGGTACGCCCGAATCGCACGGAGGAAATCGAGATGGGTGAGCCCGGGCCACATGACGTCCGAAAAGTACAGTTCACTGTAGGCGGATTGCCAGAGGAGGAAATTCGAGATCCGTTCCTCCCCGCTCGTCCGGAAGATCAGGTCGGGGTCCGGCAGGTCCGCCGTGTACAGGTGCCGCGACACCGCCGCGGAGTCGATCTGCTCGGGCGTGAGCCGGCCGTCCCGGACCTCCCGGGCCAGCGTGCGGATCGCCTCGAGGATCTCGTCTCGCCCGCCGTACCCGAGCGCCACGTTGTAGAGGTAGGCCGAATAGTGGGCGGTCGCCGACTCCGCGAGCTCGACCGCCTCCCGCAACTTCGGAGGCAGGAGACCCCGGTTCCCGAGGATGCGGACCCGGATCTGGTTCTTGTGGACCCGCTCGTCGACGGCGATCTGCCGGAGGCTCCGGTCGAACAGGGCCATCAGCGACTCCACCTCCTCCGGGGATCGCGAGCGGTTCTCGGTCGAGAAGGCGTACACCGTGAGCACCCGAATGCCGAGCTCGAGGCACCAGTTCAGGAGTTCTTCGAGCGTGTCGCGACCGCGTTCGTGGCCGTCGGCGACCGAGAGGCCCTGGGCCGCCGCGAACCGACGGTTCCCGTCCATGATTATCGCGAGGTGGGTCGGGACCGGCTCCTCCCGGACGAGCTCCAAGAGGCGCTTCTCGGTCAGGTCGCGGAGCGCGTCTCCGACGATGTGCGAGAAGTACGGCGCCCCCGGTTTGACGGGCGTCGCATCGTCCTCGCTCATCGACCGTGGAAGGCGAGCGGGAGGATAAACGGCCTTGGGCTCCGCGGGGGGGAGGCGCCCTGGTCGGGAGTTCCGGGGTGGGGGGCGCGACCCCCCGCCACCTTCGAACCCGAGTCCCAGGCTCGACAGACCTAGATCCTAGACCACTAGACTACCAGGGCAACCCCGAGGGCCTAACCACCCCATGCTATCAAACTTGCGAGCGAGGCGGCGTCCGGACGTCCTCGCGCGGGCGGTCGCGGGCGCCCGCGCGCGCGTTCGACCGCCGCGGCCGGTCGGGTGGGAGGCACCCGTCGTGCCAGTGGACGGCGCGATTTATCTAGCCCTCCACCGAATCTCCGCCCGCGAACGAGGTGCGACGATGCACGCCCTGCGAGCTTGGTCGATCGCCGTGGTTCTGCTGCTCGGATTTGTCCTGACCCTGCACCATCTCGGCGTGGACGTCGCCGGGAGCCTCGGAGCGGCGTTCGATGGGGCGGTCCGGATGCTCGGCCGCCCGCTGTCGTTGGTCCGCTAGTCGGGGGCGAAGGCCCGCGCGCGGGCCGCTTCGGAAATCGCGCGGCCGACGGCGCGCTGTCGGACGACGCCCGCGGGGGTCACGTAGGCCGTGACGAACTTCGCGGGGGTCACATCGAACGCCGGATTCCGGGCGCGGCTCGCGGACGGAGCCAGCCGACGGCCCCCGACCTCCAGGACCTCGTCCTCCCCCCGCTCCTCGACCGGGATCGAGGCCCCCGACGCCCGACGAGCATCGAACGTGCTCCACGGCGCCGCGACGTAGAACGGAACCCCGTTCTCGTGGGCGACGACCGCTTTTTCGTAGGTCCCGATTTTGTTCGCGAAGTCCCCGTTCCGGGCGATCCGATCCGCCCCGACGATGACGGCGTCGACCTGGCCGGTCGCGAGGTAGTGCCCCGCGGCGTTGTCCGCGATGATCGCGTGGGGGATCCGCTCCCGGGCCAGCTCCCAGGCGGTCAGCCGGGAGCCCTGCAACAGCGGTCGGGTCTCATCGACCCAGACGAACAGTCGGGCCCCGTTCCGTCGCGCGACCCGGATCGGCGCGAGGGCCGTGCCCCATTCCACGGTGGCGAGCGCGCCCGCGTTGCAGTGCGTGAGCACCCGGCGCGCCGTGGCGAAGAGGGGGGCGCCGGCGGTGCCGATCGCGTGGCACTCCTCGACGATCCGCGTGCGATACGCGTCGGCGGCCGCGAGCGGGTCGCCGCCCGAGGCCCACGCGCGGCGTACGGTCTCGACTCCCACGAACAGGTCGTAGGCCGTGGGCCGGGTCGCGCGAAGGAGACCGGCCGCGCGCTCGGGCGTGTGGCGCCCCCCCCGTTCGGCCACGACCATCCCGTAGGCCGCCGCGACGCCGATCGCCGGCGCGCCGCGGACGGCCAGGGTGCGGATCGCCTCCGCCACGTCCTCCACCCGAGAGAGACGGCGCACGACGGTCCGCCGCGGGAGCTCCCGCTGGTCGAGAATGGAAAGGACCGGATCGCGGAACCAGAGCGCCCGGACCGCGGTCATCGGGCCTACGCGTCGAACGTGCGGAGGAGGTCGAGCCATTCCGGGGGGACGGTCTTCGAGGTCCCGACCGCCTCGTCGAGCGGGATCCCCTCGACCCGCTCCCCCCGGAGCACGGCCACCTCGCCGAACCGGCCCGCCCGGGCGAGGTCGACCGCGTGGGCGCCGAGACGGGTGGCGAGAATCCGGTCGAACAGGTCCGGCGAGCCCCCGCGCTGGATGTGCCCGATCTGGGCGCTCCGGGTCTCCACGCCCGTCGCCGCCCGGATCCGTTCGGCCAGCTCGGCGCCGACCTGCCGCTCGCGCAGGAGCTCGTGGCCGAACTCGTCCCGGGCGCCGGTCGACCCCGGGCGGGCGCCGAGGTCGATTCCCTCGCTCGCGACGACGAGCGCGTAGCCCCGGGCCGCGACCGCGGCGCGGACGTGGCGGAGGAGGGCGTCCTCGTCGTACGGCTGCTCCGGAACGAGCGTCGCGTCCGCGCCGCCGGCCAGCCCGGTCGCCAGCGCGACCCAGCCCGCCTGCCGCCCCATCACCTCGAGGACGATCGCCCGGTGGTGGCTGCCGGCCGTGTCCCGGAGCCGTTCGAGCGCGTCGACCGCGACGGCGGTCGCCGAATGGAACCCGAACGTCCAGTCGGTTCCGGCGACGTCGTTGTCCATCGTCTTCGGGACGCCGACCACCTGGCCCCCGCGGCGGACGAGCTCGCGGGCCGCCGTGAGGGTATCGTCGCCCCCGATCGCGACGAGCGCGTCGATCCGCTCCTGCCGGAGCGTGCGAAGGACCTTCTCCGCGTCGTCCGCCTTCGCGAACGGGTTGGTCCGCGAGGTCCCGAGGATCGTGCCCCCCCTTCCGATCAGGTCCCGGACGTCGGCCGGGGCGAGAGGCCGGGTCAGGTCGTCCCGTACCCCCTTCCAGCCGTCCCGGAACCCGAGGACCTCGTCCCCGCCCTCGGTGGCGCGCAGAACGACCGCGCGGATCGCCGGGTTCAGGCCGGGGCAGTCGCCGCCCCCGGTGAGGACGCCGAACCTCACGCGGCGACCTCGAGGTAGGCGCGGGGAGCGGTCGTGAGGAACTCGTAGCCATCCTTCGTCACCACGACGTCGTCCTCGATCCGCACCCCGCCCTTTCCGGGGATGTAGATCCCCGGCTCGACGGTGATCGCCATCCCCGCCTCGAGCGGGTCGGCCACGTTCGGACCGTACCCCCAGCCGTCGTGGACGACGAGGCCGATGGAGTGGCCGACGCCGTGGGTGAGGAGGCCCTTCCACTTCGAGTCGTTGATCACGTTCGCCGCCGCCTCGTGGACCTCCTTCGCCGGCACGCCGGGGCGGATGGCGGCGAACGCGGCCGCCTGCGCGCGCTCGACCGTGTCGTGGACGGCCTTCATCTCCTCGTCCCGGGGTCCGAAATGGAACGACCGCGTGATGTCGCAGACGTACCGCCGGTACGTCGCGCCGAAGTCGCAGACGATCGAATCGCCGGGCTTCAGCCGGGTCGAGGTCGGGGAGAAGTGGGGCTCGGCGCCGTGCGATCCGAACGCGACGATCGTGGCGAACGACCGTCCGCTGGCCCCATGGCGGTTCATCCGGTACTCCATCTCGGCCGCGAGCTCGAGCTCCGTCATGCCGGACTTCAGGAGGTCGGGGATCTCGCGGCCGACCTTCGAGCCGATCTCGGCCGCCCCGCGCAGGAGCTCGATCTCGTGCGGGTCCTTCGTCACGCGGGCGTTGCGGACCGGCACCGAAACGTCGACCCACTCGGTCCCCGGGGCCGCCTTGTCGAGCGTCAGGTACCAGGAGTGGGTCAGCTCGCGGAAGTTCAGCCCGACGGTCTTCGCTCCCCCGAGCAGCTTCTGGACCTGCGCGTCGGTCTCGTCGCGGGGGACGGTGTGTACCGCGATGTGCGGGTCGGCC
>JASHVP010000174.1 GCA_030044475.1 Thermoplasmata archaeon
CCCCCCGGCGGCGGGGGACCGGGCGGTCCCCGCCGCGGACCTCCGCCGGGAGGTCGCTGAGCGATGGCGTGGGTGGTCGTCCGGGTCCGGGGCTCGATCCACGCGCGCCACGACATCGTGGAGACGCTCCGGTTCCTCCACCTCTCCCGTCCGAACCACGCGACCGTCGTCCCCGAGGGAGCGTCGTTCCGCGGGATGCTGCACGCGGTGCAAGGCTACGTGACGTGGGGGGAGGCCGAGCCGGAGACGGTCGGACTGCTCCTTCGGGAGCGCGGCGAGACCGTCGCGGGCCAGAAGCTGGCCGCTACCTCCTCCGGCGACGACGCGGCGGCGCAGCACCTCGCGGAGCTCGCGCGGGCCGTGACCTCCGGCGGCTTCCCGAGCGCGCCGGCGCTGGCGCCGACGTTCCGGCTGCGGGCGCCGAAGGGCGGCTGGAAGTCGACGAAGCGGCCGTTCGCGCTCGGCGGGGCGCTCGGCTACCGCGGCCGGGCGGTCAACGACCTCGTCCGGAAGATGCTGTAGGGGGACGGACGATGCCGAGTCGCACGCGCAAGTTCCGGGGGCTGCGGACCCACGGCCGCGGGATCAAGGCGGGCCGGGGCGCGGGGAAGCAGGGCGGCCGCGGGAACGCCGGCCTTCACAAGTACAAGTTCAAGTCGATGCTGATCTACGCCCCCGACCACTTCGGGCGGCACGGGTTCCACCGCCCGGGGGCCCCGGTCGAAGGGCCCACGGCGCTGAACGTCGGGGAGCTCGAGGCGTTCGTGCCGTCCCTCGAGGCGGCCGGGGCGCTCTCGCGGGACGGGACGACGTTCGTCGCCGACCTCGCGAAGGCCGGGGTCGACCGGCTGCTGGGGGGCGGGACCGCCGCCCGGCCGTGGAAGGTGTACGTCGCGCACGCGTCGGCGCACGCGCGGGAGAAGGTCACCGTCCTCGCCGAACCGCCGGTCGCCGCGCCGGGCGGAGCGTAACTATATAACTCGGCCATCGGCTCGGCGAGCACCGCATGGCGGACGAGGAGACCCCGCGGGACTACCGGTGGGCGATCCCGCTCACCCTCCTCGGGATCGTGCTGATCGCGATCGTCTGGTTCTGGACGGCGCCGACGTTCCTCGCGCTCCTGCTCGTCTCGCTCGCGGTCTTCGTCGTCCTCGCCCTCCTCTTCCTCGGGCTCTCCTACAACGGGACGAAGTCGCGGCTCTACGGGCTGAAGCCGCTCACGTCCCGGATGCCCGCGGTCTCCCAGCCGAAGGGCCACGTCCACTTCCGGACGAAGCTCTCCTGGACGATCGGGATCCTGCTCCTCTACTTCCTGCTGACGAACATCTACCTGTTCGGCGTCGACCAGGCGACCGTCATCGACCTGTTCGCGAGCTACCGCGCGATCCTCGCGGGGGCGCAGGGGACGCTCATGCACCTCGGGATCGGCCCGATCGTCACCGGGTCGATCATCATGCAACTGTTCACCGGGGCGAAGATCATCAACCTCGACCTCACGAACGACGAGGACAAGGGGATGTACCAGGGGACCCAGAAGGTCCTCGTCGTCGCGATGATCTTCGTCGAGGCGATCCCCCAGATCTACGGGTACCTGACCCCGTCCGCCTCCCTCGTCACGACCCTCAGCGCGGCGTCCCCGGGCAACGGGCTGATGCTGGCGAACACGATCATCGTCGCCCAGCTCGTCTTCGGGAGCTACCTCGTCTTCCTGATGGACGAGGTCGTCTCGAAGTGGGGGATCGGCAGCGGGATCTCGCTGTTCATCGCCGCGGGCGTCTCGCAGCAGATCGTCCAGGGGACGCTCAACTGGGTCCCGCAGAACCCGTCGGAGGCGGTCACCGCCAACAACCCGCCGAGCGGGACGATCCCGAAGACGCTCTGGTTCTTCACGCACTGGAGCGCCAGCCAGATGGCCGGCGGCGGCTGGGAACGGATCCTGCTCCAACAGCCGAACCCGATCGTGGCGCTCGTCGGCACGGCCGCGATCTTCTTCCTCGTCGCTTGGACCGAGTCGACGCGGATCGAGCTGCCGCTCTCGCACGCCGAAGCGCGCGGCGCCCGCGGCCGGTACCCGTTGCGCCTGATCTACGCGTCGAACATCCCGGTCATCCTGATGTCCGCGCTGCTCGCGAACGTCTCGATGGTCACGATCCTGCTCTGGACGAACCCGACCCTCGCCCATTTCCCCGTCTTCGGCCATCAGTGGTGGGTCGGGTCGTACCCGACGGCGGCCGAGGCGGCCACGGGGGCGATCAGTCAGACCCAACCGCTCACCGGCGGCGCCTACTACCTTTCGACGCCGAACGGTCTCGAATCGTGGTTGCTGCCGCTGATCAACTTCGGCCAGTACGGGTCGTTCCTGTACGGGCACACGTGGTGGCAGGGGATCATCCACGTGATGGTCTACTTCGGCGCGATGGTCGGCGGCTCGATCCTGTTCGCGAAGTTCTGGATCCAGACGACCAACATGGGCCCGGAGGCGGTCGCCCGGCAGATCGAGGCGTCGGGGATGCAGATCCCCGGGTTCCGTAGAGAGCCCCGCGTGCTCCGTCGCGTGCTGGAACGGTACATCCCGGTGATCACCGTCATCTCGGGGGCCGCCGTCGGGGCGCTCGCCGCCGGGGCGGACCTGATCGGGACGCTCGGCAACGCGAGCGGTACCGGCGTGCTGCTGATGGTCGGGATCATCATCAACCTCTACGAGGCGATGGGCCGCGAGCAGCTGATGGAGATGAACCCGCTGCTCCGCCGCTTCCTCGGAGGCGAGTCGTAGGCGATGCCGACGGACGAGGAGCCCCTCCCGTCGGCGGCGCCCGTCGACGCGCCCGAGGAGGAAGAGGGCGACGAGGA
>JASHVP010000175.1 GCA_030044475.1 Thermoplasmata archaeon
GTACAGTCGAAGCCAGCGGCGGTCCTGCAACGCGAGGATGAGGGCGGTGACTCCGAGGATGGCGGCGAAGATGGCGAACGTCAAGTCGTGCGTCAGGTAGATCAGGGCAGCCACTCCGTAGAGGAGTAGAGCGTCGCGGGTCGACCGGCTCTGCATGAAGGCATAGAGAAAGATCAGCCCTTCGTTCGTGAGGGCGAGCGCCAGCAGATTGGGGTACCCTCCCCAGAATAGGATCTGGAGCGTGGTCCCGTTCAATACGGCCAGCCCGACGAACAGGAATTGGAACGGACCGGACAGCAGGAACCGGCGCGAGAGGTGGATCGCGGTCAGGCCGAAGAGGGCGATCAGAATCCCCCCCGCCAGGAACCCCGCGGTGACCGGGCTCCCGGTCGCGACCAGGGACGCCCCGACCACCGTGAAGATCAGCGGGGGATACAGAAACGGGTGGAGGGTGAAGTCCGAGGACGCGTACGGCCGACCGACGAACGCCGACGCCGTCGCGATCCAATGGCCCGGATCTCCCCCCGGCGGGAGAGCCGACTTCGAGAACGCCCAGTAGACGACGCCGAGAGCGACGGCCACGATGGCCAGACTCAGAACGAGGTACCAGCGAGACTCCGGTGCCGGCGGCGACCGGGCCGGAGACGGAGAGACGGGGTCCTTCGTGGGAGACATCGCAGACTCGGCCCCCGCGTTTCCCGGCCCGGTGCCCGGAGAAGTCGGCGTGGTCATACGCTCCGATATACCCCTTTGGGATGCGAAACCGAAACTCCTTAGGGAGCATATCATCCCGTTGACCGTCGGGCACTCGGGGTGGTTCTCGGTCGCCGACCGACATTGGGACCGACGCACTCGAAGAGTCTCTTCCAAGGCGACTCCGGAAGCGAGTCTCAGGGCCGCCGACCCGCCGGCTGGGTGGCCTCGACTCCGCCAATGAGAAATTTGGTCGCGTACCAGAGTTTCCTCGGTTTCCCTGCTCGGAACGTAACCCTGTCCGACGATCCACCGACTCGGCGATCTCCGCGGGAAGAGTCTTGATATACATCACGCCGGGTCGCGGGCGTCCGATGGACGGTCTCCCGACCTTCGGAACCGCGACCTCGGCTTCGACCGTAGGCGTCGGACGCCGACGCGGTGGCCGGGGCTGGTCTGGGGTCGTGTTGACGGTGACGGTCGCCTCCTTGGTCCTCCTCTCCGTCGGAGATTCGTTGGCGTCCCCGCTCGGGACCGGTGGGTCCGGAGCCTCACCGAGCGCGGGGACCGCGTCCACCGCGACCCACCCGATCCAACACGTCGTCGTCATCTATCTCGAGAACGAGGGGACCCAAGCAGTCAACCGCTACGGGTCCTACGAACGGTACCTCGGGGCGACCTACGGCAATGCCTCCTGGTTCTACTCCGCGTGCCATGGCTCCATGTCGAACTACATCGCCGCCGTCGCGGCGGTGACGAACTACTGCGGTTCGGACGCGTACCACAATTACACCAACACCTCGCTCGCCGACCTGATCGTCGCGGACCGAGCGAGCCCGCTCACCTGGGCGCAATTCGCCGAGAATCTTCCCTCGAACATCTGCGCCGCCCCGGACCAGAATACGGCGATGTTCGTGTTCCGGCACACGCCCCTCCTGCTCTTCCAGAACGATACTCGCAACGAGACCTATTGCCAGAGCCATATTCTCGGAAGCGGCTACTTCAATGGGACCGCCGGTTCGGTCGGGATCACCTCGACCGACTTCGTGAACTTCTCGTTCTACACTCCGAATCTGTGCGATGATGGGCACAACGACTGCAGCACCAGCGTCCCGTCGCGCTGTGCGTCGATCTCCGGGTCGAAGACGACCTGCGAGGAGGTTACCCAAGCGGACGTCTGGCTTCAGTCGTTCCTCGGGTCGCTCCTCAACAGCACCAATCCCGTCGTGGAGAACAACGTCAACCACACGATGTTCATCGTCACGTGGGACGAGGACGGCAACCCCACGACGTACCAGGGGTACTCGATCCCCGCGATCGCGAGCGGGAACAACTATCAGTACTGCCTGAAGAACGGGAAGCCGCCGGGAACGGCCGTCTGCGGGGGTCACGTCTACGCCCTCGTGATCGACCACTACAACCGGGGAGTGGCCCCGATGAGCCGGAAGGACGCCGCGTACGGGATCGTGGCTACCGTGGAGTGGTTGTTCGACTTGAGAGGCCGGAATGGCACCGGCCTCGACAATTTCGGGGAGTACGACTACCTCTATCGGAACACGTCGCCCGGGTTCCCCACCTTCGCGTCGATTTCGGGCATCTCCTGGGATGGGTATCCGGCCGGGAACTGACAGGTCCGGAGGGCCCGACGCCCGGGTTCAGCGAGCGGGGGCCGAACCGGCGGGGTCTCCATTTCCCGAGGCGGGGAGGTCCACGCCGAGCGCTCGGAACAGCTCTCGGTAGTCGTGGGTGACGTCGTCCCACGTGCGGAGCCTCTCCGGCGGAGGCGGTCGGGGTTGCGCCAGGAGACGGCGGATCGCCTCCGCGAGGGCGTGCGAATCTCCCGGTGGCACCAGGATCCCTCTAGCTCCGTCGTCCGGAATCGATTCGGAGGCCCCGGGGAGACGCGAGCCGATCACCGGAGTCCCGCACGCGGCCGCCTCTTCGAGCGTGGTCGCCGACGACTCCATCGACCCGAGCGACGGCACCACCACCACGTCGGCGCGGCGATAGAGGTCGCCCAGCTCCTCGTCGGGGACGAATCCGAGGAACTCGACGTGCGAGCCCAGGCCCGCGGCCTTCACTCGCGCTTCGAGAGGGTCTCGCTCGGGCCCTCGCCCGGCGATCCGCAAGCGGGTCGGCACACTCGCGCGCGCGAGTTCGAGAACGGCGTCGATCAACACCGGAAGACCCTTGTACGGTACCAGCCGACCCACGAACAACACCGTGGGCGGAGCGTGGCGGTCGGGACTCGTGGGGGGGGCGACCCGCGCTGCGGCGGCCGGGATCCGGAGGCGGACCGGGTCCACCCCCTTCGGGATCACGCGCACCTTCGAGAGGTGCTCGCGGAGGACGGGGGAGGCCTCCGCGTACCCTCGGCTGTTCGCGACGACGGCTTCCGCCCCTTCGAGCGCCGGATGCGCCGACCATCGCCGGTACGCTCGGGTGACGATCGACGCGCTCGAGCCGGATCGAGCCGCCCCGAGGTCGGCGTCCATGTGGTAGGTCAGCACGGTCGGGATCCCGCAGCGGCGGGCGAGCCGGACCACCGGCGCCTCGACGAGCGGGAACGGCATGTGAAGGTTGACGAGCCCGCTCGCTCGCACGTCCCGGCGCAGGGTCCCTCGCGCGCCCGGCATCCAGAGGACCGGTCGCTCGAACAGTTCCGTGGCTCGCAGCCGTTCGACGGAAGCGGACCCCGTGGGAAGGAGCTCGGCCGACGCATCCCACCGGGCGGTGGTGGTGAGGGCTCGCACGGGCCCGGTCCGTGAGAAAGCGGCGACGAGACGATACGCGTACTCTTCCGTGCCGCCCCGGTACGACGGGGGAAGCGGAACCACGAACGTGAGAGGACGTGCCGCCGACATCGACCGATCGCACCGGGCCGTCCGGCTAGACGGGTCGCCGAACGGTGGCCTCGCCACTTCGGCGTCGGATTAAGCTTGGCGCCGCGCCGGCTAGTCGGAACCACTCAGCTCGGCCGGGGAGACCGGGGTCGGGGGCGCCGGAGCGGTCCCTCGTTCCCGGAGGACCACGTAATTCGAACTGGAGACGTTGGCGGCGATCAGCGCCACCTCCCGCTGACCGGGGAACTGGGCGATCGAGCTGCTCAGAAGTCGCAGGGAGCTCAGGGGACGGTCGGACCGGCGCTCGAGTCGATAGGCACGGGACTGGGCGAGCGGGTTCGCCTCGGCCGGGGTGGGATCGCTGACTGCCCGGTTCTCCATGTCGAGCAGAAGTAGCCGCTGACCGTCCGGGATCCGAAGCGTGCAGGTGGGACCGGCCCGGCGGATCGGACCCGACGGCAGTCGGATCACGAGCGACCACGGGACCTCGGGCCCGGTGGGGGAACTCGTCGGGGGGGACGGCGAGATCGGCCCATCCGAAGTCCCGACCACGGGGGCGATTCGGAGGTCGGGATTGGCGGTGCGAAGGCGGTCGATTAGGTCGGCGGTCGCCGGAGAGTGCGGACCGGACGACGAGACCAGGACCTCGCGGCTTTGGAAGGCGAACAGCACCGACTGGAGGTCGCGCAGGGTGTGGGCCGGGAGCGTGCCCGCGGGGGAGGCCCCCGACGCGGGGTCCCCCGGACCCGTCACTCCGCGGGGAGCTCCCGAGTACCGAAGGATGGAAAGGAGGATCCGGGCGCCGTCTTGGAAGGCGTGGAGTTTTGCGACACCGACGCGGTCCCGGTACACGACCGGGACCTGCGAAACCGAGAGTCCGAGGCGGAACGCCCGGATGAACATCTCCGCCTCGATGTCGAACCCGTCGGACTCGAGCGGCATCCGCTCGAGCACCGAGGTGCGGATCCCCCAGAGGCCGCTGCAGACATCGAGGATCGGCCCCTTCGTCAGATAGCCCGCGAGGAAGTTCAGCACCCCGTTCCCCAGACGGTGGACCAGGCCCCGGAGCTCGCTCATGGCGTGCCGGTCGGGCCTCCGCACACCGATGACGAGCTCCGAACCGGCATCGAGGAGGGTGGCGAGTTCCGTCAGGACCGACCCCGTGTAGGTGAAGTCGGCGTCCATCACGATGACGTAGGGAATGGTATGTCGGACGGCCCACTCCATGCCCTGGCGAACCGCCTGACCTTTGCCGGCGCCTTCCTGGAGAACGACCGTCGCGCCGGCAGTCGCGGCGACCCGGCGGGTCTCGTCGGTAGAGTGTCCGTCGACGACCAGGACGCGCGGCGCGAAGCCGAGCGACCTCAGTTCTGCGAGGGGAAGCTCCTCGATTGTGGCGCGGACCCCTTCGGCTTCATTGAGGGTCGGGAGAAGGACGGCGAGCGGCGTCGCCCGGGAACCCGCCCCCTCCATCGGTTATACGCCACCCCCACACCCAGTTAGGGTAGGGCCACGACCTACTTTTCAGTTGTCTTAAAAGTGCCGCCGCATCGCAATGCCCGATTTCTCCGTGGGAAATCGACTCGAGGCAACGGCATCACAATCGAGATAGCATAGTCCTCCCCAACCCTTATCACAAGCACCCCGCATCGGCCGCGCTCTCCGCCCGACGGTCTGGGCTTGGCGCTGTCGGGGACCCCGGGCGTACGAGGAGCACCAGCGAGATGAGCGGCGGAGCGGGACCGGCCCCCCGGGCGCCGGATCCGGGCACCCGCGAGGCATTGCAGTGGTCGGAGTCCGCCCCTCCGAACCCTCCGGTAGCCCCGACTCCCCACCCCCCATCGGCCGCGTCGGCCCCCCGGCCGTCCTGGGCCACCCGCCGGATCGTCGAACCACTGACCCAGCCGGAGCGACTCACCTGGCTGCTCGCCATCCTCGTTTGCGCCGGGATCTCAGCCGCGATCTCCTACGTGATGCACTCGAACCCGATCGTCCCCGGGGGGGATCCGGGGACCTGGTTCGCGACGGGATACGCCTTCCTCAATGCGAACCACCCCTCGCAATCGGTACCCCTGGCCTACCCCCCCATCCTGTTCCCCATCCTAGGGGTCACCGCGGAGCTCGCAGGGGGGCCAATGGCAGGGGCCCAGGTGTTCGCCCCGGTCCTCTACTTCCTCGTCGGGATGAGCCTCTTCTTCCTGTCGACCCAAATGCTCCGCAGTCGCCTTGTCGCGCTGGTCGCGACAAGCGTCATGATGCTGGACCCCCAGCTGATTCAAATGCTCTACTGGGGAGCCTATCCGAACCTGCTTGGGTTCGTCTTCCTCTACACCGCGTTGGCGGGCCTCGTCATCATGGGCCACGGGCGCGTCTCGCGGGGCGCGGCGATCTTCTGGCTGTTCGCCCTCTTGACGGTCCTGACCCACTCGCTCACCGGACTGCTCCTCGCGAGTACGACGTTCTTCGTCCTCCTCCTCTCCTGGCCAATTGCCGTCCCCACTCGGGCCCAGTTTCTGGCCCAATCGGCGAGCGGGGAGATGGAGGTCCCGGGCGTGATCCGTCGGGGGCTGTTCTTCTCGAAGGGGGGGAAGGTCGGGATCGTCGTCTTTTCCGTGGCGGTGGCGGTGTACTACATCGTCACCGCACTGGCTCATGTCCCGCACCCGAGCTACTTCGTCTCCAATCCGATCGCGTTCCAGGTGGTCGGCCTCGGCGGGTTTTTCCACTCGCTGTTCCCCGGGTTCAATCTGGCCTCTCTCGTCGTGGTCGACCTGCTCGCCCTCGTGATCATCGCCATTCTACTGTTCTACGCGATCCTCGTCCTCCATCGACCGACCTGGCTGTCGACCCCGCTCCTCATCCTCCTCGGGAGCGGGGTCGCGATCACCCTCACTCCGGTCGTGGGGTGGATGTTCCGCATCGTCTCGGACTACACCCGATTCGGGTTCTTCCTCATCGTGCCGGTCGGGCTCTCGATCGCCTATCTGATCGATCGCGGGTGGGTGTCCGCCCGTACGGGACGGCCGCCACCTCCGACTCCCCCCCCGACCACGTCACCGACCCTGGCGCGTTGGTATCGCCGGACCCGGCACCCCCGACGGGCCGTCACTTTCGCCGTCGTGTCGTTCGTCGTGGGGCTGCTGATGGCGATCTCGATCACGAGCCCGGCACTCTGGCGACTCGAGACCGAGTTCACCCAGGTCGGGCACGACCAGTATTTCGTCGATGCGTTGAACGCGATCGACAAGACCGGAGTACCGGGCAGCATCCTGACCGTGCCCGGAGCCGACAAGTGGGCTCGGGCGATCTCGAACCGGAACGCGTACGCGCCGTACACACAAGCGACGTACCTGTTCTACCAGAGCCAGATCCTCGACTCCG
>JASHVP010000176.1 GCA_030044475.1 Thermoplasmata archaeon
CCGCGCCGCCGCTGGCGGCGGCCGAGTTGCTCGGGCACGGGGCCGTCCATCTCGCCCGTCACCTGCACGGCGGGCCGACCGGGGGCCGCCCCCCGGGCGCGCTCCCACCCCTCCGACCGGGAGGCGACCGATGAGATGGTCCTCTCGGAGGACCCGCCCGTCGCCAGCTTTCCGGAACGGCTCGACCGACGGCTCCGCCTCGGACCGTTCCCGTCCGCGCGCGACGCCCTCAAGTTCGCGACGTACGCCGGTGTCGGCGCCGTCCTCGTGCCCGTGGCCGGGATCGGGGTCGGCGTCGGGCTCGCCGCCGTCGGCTTCGGGTTCGCCGTCTGGCGGCCGGACGGGGCGTCGATCGACGGCCGTGCGCTCGCCTACCTCCGGTGGACGACGCGCTGGATCGGGGAGGTGGTGCGCCTGACCCCGACCGTCCCGACGAGCCGGGTGCGGGGTCCCTGCGTCCGGCTGGAGGACGGACGGATCGCCGCGGTCGTCCAGGCCGGCGGCATCCCGCTCGCCTACCTCCCTCCCGCGGAGCTCGCGCATCGGTTCGAGCTGTACCGCGGACTGTTGCGCTCCCTCGAGGAGCCGTTCACGGTCACCGCCACGTCGGCCCCGGTCCTCGTCGCGCCCGTGCGCCCGGAACCGCCGCGCGGGGCGACGTCCGACGCGGACGCGCGTCGGGGGTACGGCGAGCTCGTCGAGGTCCTCGCACGGCGCCGCCGGGTCCGCCGGGTGTACGTCACGGTGACCTCCGCGGACCGGGGACCCGAGGGGCTCGGGCGCCTCGAGTCCGCGACGAGCGCGGTCCTCGACCGTCTCGCCGCCCTCGGACTCCGGCCGGAGCGGCTGCGGGGGCCGGCGCTCGCGGGCGCGGCCCGGCGGCTCGGGTGGGCCGTCGAGGGAGGGTTCCCGTGAGGGGAGCGCTCCCGTTCGACCTCGGCTCGGACCCGTTCGGGCTCGCGGTGGCGCTCTCGGCCGTCGCCGGCGTCCTCTCCACGCGGGTCGACTTCCTGAGCGGCCTCGTCGCGGCGCTCGTCGCGCTCGCGCTCGCGACCTGGGCGAGCCGACGGGGGCGGCTCCGCGCCGCCGCTCCCCTCACGTGGCCCGAACTGCTCGGACTCGGAGCGATCGCCGCCGCCGCGGCCGTCTGGGTCGTCGGCGACGGACCGTGGTCGGAGGTCCGGGGCGCGCTCCTCGGGCTCTCGGTCGCCCCGCTCTACCTCGTCGATCGTCGGGGCCGGCGCGCCCGACCCGGAGCGCGGGGATGACCGCTCCGGAGAGCCCGGTCGAAGGGACCACCTGGCTCCGCGTCGGCCGCAGCTACCGGGCGCCGCTGCTCGTCCGCCGGTTCCCGCCGGAGCTGCCGTTCGGGTTCCTCGGCCGGCTCGTCCGCCCGACGGACGCGGTCGAGTTCGCGGTCGAGGCGATCCGCCTCCCGCCGAGCCGGGCGCTCGAGCTCCTGCACGGGGCCCGGACCGTCGCCGCCGCCGAGCTCTCCCACGATGGCGGCGGGAGCGCGGCCGCCGAGCTCGAGGTCGAGCGGGCCAGCGCCGAGGAGCTCGGCCGCGCCATCGCGCGCCGCAGTCAGGAGCTCTGGCGGGTCGGGCTCCGGTGGACCGCGTTCGGGGGCTCCCGCGCCCGGGCGGAGGCGGAACGACAGCGGCTCGCGGAACGACTCGCCGCGCTCGGCTTCGAGTCGCGCGTCCCTCGGTACGAGGTGCGGGAGGCGCTCCGGCCGCTCGGTCACCGTCCGGCGGACCCGCGGCCGGACGGATACTGGCAGACGGTCTCGAGCGATGGGCTCGCGGCCCTCTTCCCGTTCGTCGACGAGGCGATCTGGGAGCCCGGCGGGACCCTCGTCGGCCTGTCCCTCGCGGACGGGAGCCCCGTCGTGCTCGACCGGTGGAGCCACGCGAGCCACTCGTGGGCCGTCTTCGGAACGACCGGAGCCGGGAAGACGTTCGCGGCGGCCCTGGCGATCCTGCGCGGCCGATGGATGCGACCGGACCTGGACGTCGTCGTGCTCGACCCGCTCGGAGAGTTCGGGCCCCTGGTCGAGGCGCTCGGAGGCACGGTCGTCCCGATCGCCGACCCGAGCGCGGGGCGGCTGAACCCGCTCGACCCGGTCACCACCGGCGGCGACCTCCGGGAAAAGGCCGCGCGGTCCGGCGCGATGCTGCGGGCCCTCTTCCCGACGCTGACGGACGACGAAGGCGCGGCCCTCGATGCGGCGCTCGGCCGTCTGTACGACGGAGCGCCGACGCCTCCGACGTTCGAAGAGCTGGCCACCGAGGTCGGCCGGTCGGGCCCGGTCGGTCGGCTGGGCACGCTGCTCGACGTCTTCCGAACGGGGTCGCTGCGCGCGGTCAACGGGCCGACGACCCTGGGCCCCCTCGGGTCGCCGGTCGCGGTCGACCTCGCGGGGGTCCCGACCGACCAGCTCCCGTTCCACCTCGCGTACTTGCTCGACTGGGCGTACGGCCGGATGCGCGGGAAGCCCGGGCCGAAGCTCCTGGTGGTCGACGAGGCCCACCTGCTGGCCCGGCACCCGGCGACGCTCGACTTCCTCGACCGCGTCGTGCGGCACGTGCGGCACTTCTCCGCCGGACTCCTCCTGCTGACGCAGGGACCGGACGACTTCCTGACGCATCCGACGGGCCGCTCGCTGCTGCGCAACCTCTCCGCGACCGCGTTCCTACGGCTCCCCGAGGTCTCCGCCGATTGCCGGGCCTTCTTCGGCCTGACCCCCGCCGAGGCGGAGTGGCTCCCGAAGGCCCGCCTCCCGCGCGACGCCGGCTACTCCGAGTCGCTCTGGCGGATCGGCGAGTGGCACCTCCCGCTGGCGGTGGTGGCGTCGACCCCGGAGTTCGAGTTTCTCGAGCGGACCCTGCGGCGTCCTCCGGAAGGGGCCGCGGCTGCGTCTCCACGGGAAGGTTGATAGGCCGTCCCGGCCCCGAACCGAGGCGTGGGCGCAGAGGCGACGGTCGAAGCGCCCCCGCGCCGGCGGACGAGCTGGAGCCTGAAGACCATCGTCGAGGACGTCGCGGGCCGACCGGTCGAGGAGCTGCAGGACCCGGACCGCCCGCTCCACCCGTTCTGGAAGGGAAAGGTCGACCCGCCGCGCCCCTCCGTTCGGTCGACGGAGGCCGAGGGGGGATACGACCCGGTCGGACGCCTGTACCCACCGCTCGTCGGACCGACCGGCCGCGCGTTCCACGGGGCCGAGCACGAGCACCACACCGAGACGCTCGCGCGTCACCACGCGCTCGGCGACGGCCCGAACGGCACGGTCGTGCTCCCGGGTCCGTCCCATCGGCCCGAGCGGCTCTACCTGCACTACCTCCTGCTGCACATGGACCGGCTCAGCGACTCCTCGCTGCGGTACCTCCGCCGGGCCGTCGAGGAGGAGGTCGCCCACCGGGAGCATCCCGAGGCGCCGTCGCGTCCGGCCTCGTCGGGCGAGGCGTGAGGAAGCCGCCGGCCCGGGCGGTCCGCGCGAGGCGGCGGAAGATCGCTTCGTCCCACTCGACGCCGATCGCGTCGCGCCCGAGCCCGGCCGCGCACCAGAGGGTCGTGCCGGTCCCGGCGAACGGGTCGAGCACGGTCTCGCCGGTGACCGAGAACATTCGGATCAGGCGGTCGGCGAGGGCCGGCGGGAACGCGCCGCTCCGACCGGCCGGGGTGCGCTGCGGAGCGCCCCGGATGTCGTCCCAGACCTGGCTGAACCAGCGATCCCGCTCGGCCCGCGAAAAGCGGCTCGCGGCCCGGGCCGGGTCGTGCGCGGCGAACCGCCGGAGCGGCCCGGACCGGAACAGGAGGACGTACTCGCAGTCGAGCGTCACGTACGCGTTCGGGGGAAGGAACCCCGACCCGAGGAACGCGTTCGGCCGGTTCGTCGGCTTCTTCCAGAGCACGTAGGGGAGCGGCCGGAGCCCGAGACGCTCGGCGGCCACGATGGTCGTGGCGTGGTTCGGCCAGAGCCGGAACTCCCCGTCGAGCCGCCGCAGGGCGTCGCCGATCACGACCGCGAGGAGTCCCCCCGGGACGAGGACCCGCTTCGCCTCGGCCCACGCGTCGGCCAGGACGGCGTGCATCCCGTCGTAGTCGGTCGCGCCGAGCGCCCGGAACACCCCGTCCCACTGCGGGATCATCGGGTACGGCGGCGAGGTCACGATGAGGTGCACGGAGCGGTCGGGAACGCCGTCGAGCTGCCGCGCGTCGCCCCAGAAGAGGCGGACCGAACCCCGCCCGTCCGAGGGCACGGCCCACCGAGGGTCGAGACGGTTATTATGGCGCCACTTCCTCGGCGCGCCGATGCGGCTCGAGCGACCGGTCCTGCAGGTGGCGCTCGACTTCGAGAATCTCTCCCGCGCGCTGCTCGCCGCCCGCGAGGCGGTCGAGGGAGGCGCCGACTGGGTCGAGGCCGGTACGCCGCTCATCAAGAGCGAGGGGCTGGACGCGGTCCGCGAGCTGAAGAAGGCGTTCCCGGACCGGCGGATCGTCGCCGATCTGAAGGTGATGGACACCGGCGCCTTCGAGGTCGAGATCGCGGCGAAGGCGGGCGCCGATATCGTCACGATCCTCGGGGCCGCGGACGACGACACGATCGCCGATGGCGTCCGCGGCGGCGAGCTGTACGGGGCCGAGGTGATGGTCGACCTCCTCGGAGTGCCGGACCCGGCGGCGCGGTGCCGGCGGGTCGCGGAGCTCGGAGCGGCGGCCGTCTGCTGGCACGTCGGGATCGACATGCAGATGCAAGCGAAGACGCCGTTCGCCGTGTTGGGGGAGCTCGCGAAGGCGTCCCCGATCCCCGTCGCGGTCGCGGGCGGGCTCACCAGCGAGACCGTCGCCGACGCGGTCCGCGCGGGGGCGCAGATCCTCATCGTCGGCGGGGCCATCACCAAGAGCCCCCAGATCACCGAGGCGACCCGGCGGATCCGAACGGCGATCGATACCCGGACCGGGGTCCCGACGGAGCAATTCCGGCGGTACGCGGGGGACGACCTGCGGACGGCGTTCCGCAAGGTCTCGAGCCCGAACGTCTCCGACGCCCTGCAGCGGGGCGGCGCCTGCCACGGCCTCCTGCCCCGGTTCTCCGACCCGAAGGTCCGCATGGTCGGCCCCGCCGTCACCGTCGTGACCCGAGACGGCGACTGGGCGAAGCCGGTCGAAGCGATCGATCGGGCCGGTCCGGGGGACGTCCTGGTGATCGACGCGGGCGGCGGCACGACGGCGATCTGGGGCGAGCTGGCCAGCTGGTCGGCGCACGGTCGGAAGGTCGCCGGTGTGGTCATCGACGGGGCGATCCGGGACCTGGACGCGATCCTCGAGCTCGGCTTCCCCGCGTTCAGTCGGTCGGTGAGCCCGAACGCCGGCGAGCCGAAAGGGCACGGCGAGATCGGCGTCGAAGTGATCGTCGGCGGCCAGAAGGTCCGGCCCGGCGATTGGATCGTCGGGGACCTGAGCGGGCTCGTCGTCGTCCCCCGGGAACGCGCGGCGGAGATCGCGAACCGCGCCCTCGACGTCTTGGAGCACGAGAACCGGGTGCGCGAGGAGATCCAACGGGGCTCGACCCTCGCGGCCGTGCAAAAGCTCGAGCGCTGGGAGCGCGTCGGGTAGCGCGCCAGGCCGGGACGGACGGATATGGCGATCTCTTCGGCGGACGCCGAGGCGTACCTCGTCGTCGCGCTGTTCGGGCTGCTCGTCCTCCGCGCCGCCTTCCGACTCATGTACGGCGTGCCGGCCCGGACGGTGCGTCTCGTGCTCTTCCCGGCGCTCTACGTGGCGATCTACGTCGGGGAGCTCACCGGGGTCTGGTACGCCGGGACCGGCTCGGGGCTCGCGAACCAGACCTACGCGGCGCTGGGCGCGGACCTCGCCCTGCTCGCGGTCGGCACCTTCGTGGCTTACCGCTTCACGTTCCGGACGGTCGAGCTGTACTTGCCGACCGGCGACGTCCGGTGGCACTATCGGTTGAGCCCGTTGCTCCCCGTGCTCTACGTCGTCCTCTTCTTCGTCCGCGTCGGGATCGAGACCGCGATCGTCGGCGAGGGGCCGTTCACGGTCCCCACCGTGGCCCAGTTCGACGCCATCTCGCCGCTCTCCCTTTACGCCCTGTTCGCCGTCGATGCGCTCTGGGGTCTCACGACCGGGTTCCTAGTCGGACGGAACACCGCGGTCTACCGGAAGTGGCAGGCCCATCTCGACGAGGCGAGAGCCGCCGCGCCGTTGCCGTGACGCGGCCGGTCTAGGCCTCCGTCCCGCGCGGCGAGCCGAACCCGTCGCGGAACGCCGCGAGGGTCGCGCGCCGCCGAAGGAGGTCGGTCTCCATCGACTCGAGCCACCGCGCCTGATACCGGTTCGGCCCCGGCCACCACTCCGTCCAGGGTGTCTCGTACTCCACGTCGCAGAGGACGAGCCCCTCGGGCTCGGCGAGGGGGAGCGTCAGGCGGACCCGTCCGCGGACGGCCTCCTCGAGACGACCGACGGACAGCCGTCCCGCGCGCACCTCCCGCAGGGCGGAGACGAGCTTCCGCACCATCCCCCACACGAACGACGGGGCGACCACCTCGATCCGGAGCCCGCCGGAGTCCGCCTCGACTCGGACCGACTCGATCTCCCGGAGCATCGGTCGGCCGGACGGGATCCCCCGGCCGAACGAGCGAACGTCGACCTCTCCGACGAGGACGTCCGCCGCCCGCTGGACCCTCCGGACCTCCGACGCGCCATCGACCTCGACGTAGCGGTAACGGCGCCGCCGAGCGGCCCGGACCCGGTACGCCGCCGGGACCTCGACCGCCGCCGTGGCGAACAGGTCCGCCGAGACTCCGTTCAGGGCCCGGAGCAAGGTCGGCGCGGAGAGCGAGGACGACAGTCGCACCGCGTTCCCGAGGGCGCTGACCCCCCGATCCGTCCGACTCGCGACCTCGAGCCCGGCGGCGGGGAGGGACGTCACGATGCCCTGGCGGACGAGCCCTCGCCCGAGCTCGCCCTCCACGGTCCGGAGCCCCGGCTGGCGAGCCCAACCGGCATACGGCCGGCCGTCGTATCCGAGGCGCACGCGGTAGGTCGGCGTATGCGACGCACGACGCGAGGCGGATTAAGGGGTCTTCGTGGGTCGGGCCCCGAAACTTCGGTGCGAACGCCTCGCATACCGAGCACTATTGAGACCTATAGAGTCTAAATCGGGAGTCGATAAAACCCCACATTCGGTCCCACGGCCGATGACGGACGCCTCCGGGTGCGCCCCGCGGACGCTGGGGAAGCCGGGAACCTGCCGTCACAGAACGAACGGAGAGAGAGCAACATGAGCACACCGAATCCCAGCGGAACGAACGAATCGGTAACCGGCCCGAGCGTGCAACGCAAGCGGTCCGGCCAGATCGGGACAGGCATCGCGATCGCCATCGCGGTGGTTCTCCTGCTGGTCGGGATCGCCGGCGGGTACGTGCTCGGTCACTCGACCAGTTCCTCGTCGACCAGCAGCAGTTCGAAGATCCAACTCTCGGAGCTGGGATCGACGCTGTTGGAACCGCTCATTCAGGAGTGGGGCCCGCTGTATCAGGCCGTGAACCCGAACGTCATCGTCTCGGCGTCGGGCGGCGGCAGCGGTCAGGGCCAGTCGCACGCGGAGAACGGGCTCGTCAACATCGGCGCGTCCGACGCCTACCTCGCGAACGCGTCCCAGACCAGCCTGATCAACGTGCCGGTCGCCATCTCGGCGCAGCTGATCTACTACAACCTCCAGACCATTCCGCTCTCGGAACACCTCAACCTGAACGGGACGATCCTCGCGATGATCTACGAGGGCGCCATCACGTCGTGGAACGACCCCCTGATCCTGGCGGCCCAGAACGCCACGGTGCAGGCGCAGCTGAACAATCTCGCGAACGTCTCCTCGGAGGGCGAGCACATCTTCTACAGCATCCGCCAGGACACCTCCGGCGACACGTTCCTGTTCAGTTCCCTCTGCCAGGAGTCGTGGTCGGGCTGGACCTACGGGGCGAGCACAGGGGCCGTCTCCGGACTCACGGGACCTTACGTCATCGGCGGGATGGGCAACTCCGGAATGATCCTCGCGCTCGAGGGTCAGGTCAACTCGATCGGCTACGTCGGGATCAGCTACAAGAGCCAGGCCTCGGACGGGACCCCGGCGCTCGGCTACGCCGCGGTCGGGGACAACAACACCCTCGCGAACGGAACGTACGCGGCGTCGGCCTCGAGCTACCTCCTCCCGACGAACGTGACGATCTCCCAGGATGCGAACCTCGGCCTCCAGCGGCTGGACTTCGCCCAGTATCAGACGTCGATCAGCCTGATCCTCGGCGGCAGCCCGCTCGGAGCGATCAACCTGACCCACGGCGGCGGCGGCACGGCTCCGACCTCCCAGTATCCGACGCCGTACCCGCTCGTCAACCTCGAGTACACGTTGATCAAGACCTCCCCGGTGTCGGGGAGCGCCGCGGTGACGGCGGCGGCCCTGCAGGCCACGGTCGCCTTCCTGTACTGGGCGATCACGTACGGGAACTTCAACACGTCCGGGGGACCGTCGCTCTCGATTTACGAGGTGAACTTCGTTCCGCTCACGGCCGAAGTGATCGGGCTCGACAGCCAGGAGCTCGCCAAGGTCACGTGGTAAGTGGGCGCGGGGTAGTCCGGTAGCGTCGTGACGCCGTCGTCGTCCCCCGAGACGCCGGCGGCGTCCCCCCAACCCCTTCCTCCTCCCGAACCGGCGCCGTCGGAACGACGGCGTCGGAATCCGGTGCAGGTTCTCGGTCGGATCGTTCCGTGGATCCCGGCGCTCATCCCGGCCGCGCTGGTAGCGGCCGTCATCTGGGAGCTCCTGCTCTCCTCCGGACTGAGTCTCCGATTCTACCCGTGGCCTCCCGTGTTCCATCCGCCCCAGAGCTTCGGCTGGGAGTTCTTCGGCTCGCGGTGGAACCCGGCGCAAAATCAGTGGGGCATCATGGTGTTCATCGTCGGGTCGTTCCTCACCGCGGTGCCCGCCCTGTTCCTGTCGCTGTTCATCGGCCTGGGGATCGCGATCGCCTCCACGGCGTATCTGCCGAAGGTGATGACCCAGTTCCTCGACCCGTTCGTCGACCTGCTCGCCGGCATCCCCTCGGTCGTGTACGGCATCTGGGCGTTCATCGTGGTCGCCCCGTACTTCGGCCACGTCGTGAACCCCTGGGTGTACGACCACTTCTCGGTCATCCCCGGGTTCGGGGGGACCCCTCCGTCCGAGCTCGGCACAGGGCTCCCCATCGGGATCTTCGTCCTCACCATCATGGCGCTCCCGATCACGACCCTGCTCATCCGGGACGCTCTCCAGTCCCTCCCGAAGGACCTCTGGGAGAGCGGCCTGGCGCTGGGGGCGACCCGCTGGGAGGTGATGCGACGCGTCGCGATCCCGCACTCGACCCGCGGGATCCTGAGCGCCGCGCTCCTGGGCTTCGGGCGGGCGTTCAGCGAGACCGTCGCCCTCGCCATGGTCCTCAACATCCAGTCCGGATACCCGGTGAATTTCTACCACGGCACGGCCACGCTCGCGACGTGGATGTTCACCAACTTGGACTCCGCCTACGGGAATTCCAGCTGGCTCGCCGCCCTCAGCGAGATGGCCCTCGTGCTCTTGGCGATCTCGCTCACGGTGAACCTCCTCGGCCGGCGGCTCGTCTCCAGCTTCATCGCGTACGAGATCGCGGGGTTGTGAGGGTCCGATGGCCACCTCCACGCCGACCGGATCGGTCCTCCCGCGGGACGAGGTGCTCTTCGACCGGAGTCTTCGCACCCGCTGGCGGCTGGGGTTCGACCGGTGGATCGGCTGGCTCCTCCCCCTCCTGTTCCTCGTCGCGATCGTCCCGATCGTCGACCTCGTCTACTTCGTCGTGCGAGCGGCGTACCCCGTTCTGTCGTGGGGCAATCTGACCAATACGCAGCCGTACGCCAACCAGAACGGAAACGCGGTCGGCCTGGCCCTCATCGGCACGTTCGACCTGATGGCGATCGCGACGGCGGTGGCCGTCTTGCTCGGCCTGTTCGGGGGGATCGCCACCGCCGAATTCCTCTCCGAGCGGTCGGCCGGGTGGGTCCGGACGTCGGTCAACATGCTCGCGGGGACCCCGTCCGTGGTCGTGGGCTATTTCGGATACTTCGCCTTCGTCCTGTACTTCGGCTGGGGGCTCTCGCTGATCGCGGGGGCCTTGACCCTTTCGTTCTTCATGGTCCCGTACATCTTCCGAACGGTCGACCTCGCCTACACCTCCATCCCACGACCGATCCGCGAGGCGGCCCTCGGATCGGGGGCCCGGCCGTATCAGTACATCCTCAAGGTGGGTACGCCGATCGCGTTCCCGCAAGTCCTCACCGGAGTGTTCCTGGCGATGGCGATCGGGCTCGGCGAGACCGCGCCCATCGTGCTCACGACCCTCCCGTCCCTCCTCGTCCCGAGCTCCCTCAATTCGGGCGTCACCTTCCTCACGTACCTCATCTACGACGGGTTCAACCACCCCTCGACGGGACCGGGGAGCAATGAGCTGGCCAAGGCGTTCGAAGCCGCGTTCCTGGTGATGATGATCGTGATCGCCCTGAACGTGGTCGTGCGCGTCTTCGCGGCGCGCTACAAGAAGCGGCTCGAGGGGCTCTACCAATGAGCGGGGCGGCGCCGGAGGGTCCGGTCCTGTCGGTCGACCACCTGTCCGTGGTCTCCCGCGACTCGAAGAAGAAGATCCTGAACGACATCTCCCTGGATTTCCCCCCCCGGAGCCTCACGGCCGTGGTCGGGCCGTCCGGGTGTGGCAAGACGACGTTCGTCCGGACCCTGAACCGGATGACGGAGTTGACGCACAGCCTGCGCGTCTCCGGAGCCGTTCGGTACCTCGGTCAAGACATCTACCAGTCGAACGTCAACCCGGTCCTCGTCCGACGGCGGATCGGGATGGTCTTCCAGCGACCGACCGTGTTCCCGATGTCGGTCTTCGAGAACGCGGCGTTCGGACTGCGGATCCTGCACGAGTCCGACGCGGAGATCGACCGGGCCGTCACCGAGGCGCTCGTCCGGGCCGGACTGTGGGACGAGGTGAAGACCGACCTGAACGGGTCGGCCCTCGCGCTCTCCGGCGGGCAGCAGCAGCGGCTCTGCATCGCGCGCGCGCTCGCGGTCAAGCCCCGGGTCCTCCTGCTCGACGAGCCGACCAGCGCGCTCGACCCGGCGGCGACCCAGCGCATCGAGCAAACGATGCTCCGACTCAAGGAGGACGTCGTGCTCGTCCTGGTGACGCACAACGTCAGCCAGGCCGCGCGCGTGTCCGACCGCGTCGCCTTTTTGCACTCCGGGCGTCTCGTCGAGGTCGGCTCGACCGCCGACATGTTGGAGCGGCCGAAGGACCCGCTCACGGAGCAGTTCATCACGGGGAGGTTCGGATGACCGACGGAGGGGGCGAAGCGGACCACGACATTCGGCTTCTGAAGGAGCACGTCGGCGAGATGGCGAACCTCGCCATCGGAATGGTGGCCGACGGGACGCGCGTGCTGCTGAACGCCGACCGCGACCTCCAGAAGTCGGTGACGGCCCGGGACGCGCCGCTCGACCGGTACGACGTGAACGTCGAGGCCGAAGCGATCCGGCTCGTGGCGATCCACCAACCGGAGGGGCGCGACCTCCGCACGCTGGAGGCGATCCTGAAGATCGCCAACTGCGTCGACCGGATCGGCCGACTCGGCTACGACCTCTCCCTCAACCTCTCCCCGGTCCCGCTGCCGACCTCGGAGACCCACGACCTGATCGCGAAGATGGACGAGCGATCGCGGGCGATGGTGGGACAGTCGATCCACGCGCTCCTGACCGACGATGCCGCGGAGGCGAAGGCCGTCTTCCAGATGGATGACGAGGTCGATGACCTCTACCGAAAACTTCGGGTGCGGCTCGTCGAGCTGCTCCGCGCCGGCGGCCCCACGACCGACCGGTACGCCTTCGAGCTGCTCGCTTCGCGGCACCTCGAGCGCGTCGCCGACAACGCGTGCAAGATCGCCGAGAAGGTCGTGTACGCGGTGACCGGCGAGCGACGATCGGAGTATTTCCCACCTCGCGCGACGAGTTGAGGTCGGGGCGCCCGAGGCGACGGCTTCGTCGAAAGCGCCTTAGAGGCGACCCTCGTCCGGACGCCGATTGGGGGGCGCTCCCGTAGTCTAGTCCGGTCAAGGATTCGGCGCCTTCGACGCCGTAACGCGGGTTCGAATCCCGCCGGGAGCATCCCGACCCGTCCGGACCTCGCGGTCGGGAGGACGCCCCCGAAGTCGCCGGTGGGTTACCGAATCTACGAAGGACGAGTTCTTCCTCTTCCGGCCGGTCGTCCTGCGACGCCCCGGGAGAAGCCGGACATGACCGCCGCCCCACTCCCCACCCCGCGGCCACGACGCGGGCCCGCCCTGGTCGGGGCTGTCATCGTGGCGACGATCGTGGTCGCGGTCGCCCTGTACGGCACGCATTCGGGCCCGTTTTCATCCGCTCCGACGGGGTCGACTTCTCAAGGGCCACCGGCGGACTTTCCGGTCAGCTTCGCGGAATCCGGGTTGACACCCGGCCAAACCTGGTCGGTGAGGCTCGGCGGAACTACGAATTCGTCGAACGCGACCTCGATCGGCTTCGCCGAATCGAACGGGACCTACTCGTTCTCGGTTTCCGGGCCCGCGGGCGATACGATCACCCCGGCGAACGGGACCGTACAGGTCGTCGGCCGCGCGATCGTCGACTCGGTCTCGTTCTTTTGCTTCTGCTCGGCCCAACAGACCCTCACGGTGGGGGGAAGCGCGGTCGCCTACCCCTTCAGCGCACTCGCCGCGGAGTGGTTCGAGCAGAACAATTCCGATGTCGTCGTCAGCGTCAACCAGGGCGGCAGCGACGCCGGAATGCTCGCGGTGTGCGCGGGTCAGGTCGATGTTGGGGTCTCATCGACCCCGGAAACGGTTGGGACGCTCGACTCCCAGTTTGGATGTCAGGCTACCCCCGTGATCGGAGTCGGCGCCTACGGAGTGGTGGATGTCGTCGTCGGCGCGAGTGACCCGCACGGACTCCTCAGTATCAGCTCCGACACGCTGACACTCCTCTACGACCGGGCGAGCTCGACGTCCCCGACCCTGATCGCGACCACCGAGAACGGGGCGACCTTGCCCGCCAACTATCCGGAGGGATCGCTCGCGTGGGACAATCTTCCCGCCGCGGTCGCCGGGGCCGAAATCGCCGGCGTGGCGGAGGAGCGGTCGTCCGGGTACGGTCCTCTCGGCGGCCCCGGCCAAGCCGCGGGGATGGGCCGTCTCTCGAACGACATCGTGACCCCCGCCGACGAACCGAGCCCGTGCGGATGGACGATCTGCGCCGGGCCGTTCGCCACGAATGGGAGTGTCTCCCCGTCCTCCGAAGTCGATCCCGCCGAGACCGACGGCGTTCTCGGATCCGTCCCGGCGTACGTCACGCAAGCGTTCGAGGCGCGACTTCTCGGCGCCGTCAGTCCGACTGCGTTTGCGACGAACTTCTCGACCCTTGGCTTTCAAGGCTGCGGAAATCAGGCCGAGCTCAGCGACTGCGGGATTGCGGTCGACTCGTCGTTCTCGACCAGCGCGGAACTACTGGAGGACGTTGCGGCGGACCCGAATTCCATCGGGTACGCCCCGGACTCTCTCGCCCGATCCGCGAGCGGGGTAGGGACCGACGGAATCGTCCCGTTCCTCGCGCGGAACCAAACCCTACGGCCCTCGAACGCGTCGACCGACTCCGCGGGGGGAGTTCTCCCGACCCTCGGGGAGAACGGGTCGATCGCCGCCGGAGTCGACAACTCGACCAACGTCAGCCAGTACGCCGGCTGGATCCCGTTCGTCTATGTCACGGTGGAGCCCCTCACCGGAGAACCGGAGCGATATCTCCAATTCCTCTACGACCCCGCGACCAACGCGGAGCTCTGCCTCGATGCGGGGGGCCTCACGAGCCCCTACTCGCTCTGACTCACGGGGGAGGGACGGCTGGTCGGACCGACGCTTACGACCTGACAATAGGCTCCGTATGACAACTATAGACTATAGATTGAATGCTTAAGGCTTCGTATTCGCTCGTTGCCCCGGTCGAGCATGGAGGGTCGAAAGCTCCAGCTGGCCGGAAAGTCGACCTTCCTCGTCTCGCTCCCGAAGCGCTGGGTGACGAGTGCAGGGCTCAAGGCGGGAGACGCGCTGTTCGTCGACACCGAATCCGACGGTTCGGTTTCGGTCCGTCCCCGCTCCGGGGATCGACCCCAGATCCGACGCAAGATTTTCGTGGAGAAGGGCGAGGAGTCGCGCGACCACCTGCTGCGCAAGTTCATCGGAGCCTATGTCACCGGTTTCGGTCTCATCGAAATCCGGTTTGCCCCGGACCGGGGGCCGTTCGTGCGGCGGGTCGCCCGGGAGTTCTGTCGCTTGGTGATCGGTCCCGAAGTCATCGAGGAGACCCGCAACTCGATCGTCGTCCAGGACTTGTCCGATCCGACGGAGCTGAGCTCGGAAAAGTGTCTCCGCCGGATGCACCTGACGGTGCGCACGATGCTCGAGGACGCCGTGCTCGCCATCAAGACGGGGGACGAGAACCTCGCTCGGGACGTCGACCAGCGAGGGCAGGACGTCAATCGTCTGTATTGGATGGTGGCGAAGCAATACCACCTTGCCCACTCCGCCCCCCTACCGTCCTCGGATCGATCCACGGCGGCCGTCATTCACGGGCACCGGTTGATCGCCAAGATCCTCGAGCGGGTCGGGTATCACGCGCAGCGAATCGCCGGGACCTACGCTGTGCTGGCGGAGTCGAAGACCATCGACGCGAAGCTCTGGAAGGAGATTGAGGACGTGCGAACGTCGGCCGTGTCCATCCTCGACAAGTCGTTCCACGCGCTGGTCACCCGAGACCTCGAGGTGGCCAATCAGGCGATCGACAGTCGGGCCGAGCATCAGCGCCTCGTCGATACGCTGGCCCATCGCGTATCCACGCGAAAAGGAGCCGAACTGCTCGCCCTCGGCTCCCTGGTCGATAGCCTGGGGCGAACGGCCGCCTACGCGGCCGAGATCGCCGAGGAGACGATCGACCTCGCGGTCCTGATGAATCCGGTGGCTTCGTAACGGCGGTTATTTCGACTCGACCCAGGGGGCGGACGGGCTCGCGGGCACAGCGGCGGGAGTCCGCTTCGCCGTCGGGGCAGGTTCCGGGCCCGGAGCGGCCGCGGCGGAGCTGCTCGACGTCGCGTTCGAAGGGGGGAGAGCGTTCGACGAGGGCGCCGGTCGCCGGGCCAGAGAGGGGATCTCGGTCGCCCGGCGTTCGACGAGGATCGCCTGGATCACTTCCGAGTCGACCCGGTACGCTCGGTGGGCAATCCCGTACTCGATGGCCAGGTCGGCGAACTCCAGGAGACGGCGGGGGTTCCCCTTCGCGACGGCGTTCAGTTGACGGACGGCGTCCCGGTCGAACGGGTAGATCGGGTCGAGGTCTTCCACGACCCGCTTCACCAAGAGCTTCTTCGCGAGGATCGCGGCCGCCTCGTCGTCGGTGAGATTCTTGAGCAGGAAGGTCCGGTTGATCCGCGACGCCAAGGCGGGGAAGTTGACCGTCAGCCACGCGAGATAGCTCGAGTAGCACGTGAACATCACCAGGACTCCCGGCTTGACGACGTCCGTCAGTTCCTGCAGGACCCGGGCGAACGAGTTCGCCTCCTTCGATTCGATGAGGTTGTGGACGTCGTTGAGCAGGAGGAACGACGGGGCGGCCCCGTTGAGGGCGGCTCCGAGCGCTCGCCCGGCCGCCTTCGGGTCGTACTTCTCGTCCTTGATCCGGGCCAAGCGGGCGACGGGTCGGAGCCAGGCGGGCGCCCCGAACATCTTGACGAGCTTGGCCGCCTTCGCGGCCTGGGTGAACTCCTGGGCGAGTCCTTGGAGGACCCACTGCGTCTTGGTGGTGACGTCAAAGTAGACGCTGAACGCGCTGCGCTCCTTCGCTTCGGCGAGCGTCACGAGCAGACGCTCGGTCTTCCCGGCGCCGAGCTCCCCGATGATCGCGACGACCGCCCGATTCTCCTTGTCGAAGACCTCGTCCTTGATCGTTCGCAGGGTGTCGTCGACGTCCTGGTTGACGTGGTAGATCGTCACGTTCTCCAGGTTCTCGCTGGCCAGGTCCCGGAACGGGTTCCCGGTGAGCCCGTAGCGCTCGTAGGTCGTGGTCGGCATCGAGCGGTACCCCCCTAGAGAACCCGGCTGCGCAGGTCGATCGCCAATCGCTTGCCGTCGAACTCATAATAGATGTTCCGGTCGACGAACTTGCCGTCGATCCACTTCGGGATGCGGAGGAACCGGACCACGCCCTCCGCGCCCTCCCGGGCATGGAACTGAAGCAGCCCGTCCGCGAGATGGATCACGACGGACTCCGACTGCGGTTGGAACATTCCCCGGTCGGTCGCGAGGAGTACGGACATGCCGTTCTTTCGGGCGATCGAGCGCACTCCGCGGAGGAGCGACGCGAGGTCGTGGCCGGGCAGGTGCAGCGTCAAGAAGGAGAAGGAGTCGACGGCCAGAAACCCCCCGGCCCCGCCGAACTCCTCGAGGCTTTGGAGCTCGTCGCGTTCGTGGATGTGCAGCCATCCGTCGAGGGGGGGCATCGACCGCCCCTCGGCCGTGAGCTGGGTCACCAGCTCCTCCCGGTCCCGGGACGTGACGAAGGTGACCGGCCAACCGAGTCGGGCCGCCGTCAACCCGAGCCGGCGGACGAAGAAGCTCTTGGCCGAGTCCGCGCCGCTCTCGACGACGACGACCGACCCTTCCTGGATCTGGGGGATGATGGTGTCGAGGCCCGGCACCTCGACGGGAAGGTTCATGGAGTCGAGAGGAGGGGCGGCTCCTTAACCATGCGCCGGGAACTGTACGGTCGACTATAGACATTCCATAAATCCACGGTTTTTCCGAAGGTCGGCCCTAAGACCCGCGCCACCGATGCCCCGACGATGCGTCAACGCTGGCGCGAGCGCCGCGGGCTCGCCGAGATCGTCGGCACCCTGATGCTCGTGCTGATCGTCGTGGCGGCCGCCACCGCCTTCTCCTTCTTCGTGGCGTCCTACCAGCAGGCGCTCCAGTCCCAGGAGAACGACACCCATCTCCGCGACCTCGAGGTCCTGAACGTCCTCTCGGTCGACACGGTTCCGGTGCCGGGCGGCTCCGTGTTCCAGAACATGACCATCACGGTCGGAAGCGGGGACATCAACACGATGTTCCTCACCGACTTCCTGATCGACGGCAACGTCGTCACCAGCTACAACGCGACGATCGTCGAGACCGGGAGCCGCACGACGGTCGGGATCCTCCCCATCGATGCCAACCAGAGCCTCGAGGTCCCGGCCCTCGATCAGGTCGTCCTGAACCTCAGTTTGTATGTGCCGCTCAGCGGGTCCACCCCGTACTTCTCCTTCCTCGCGGCGTCCGAGGTCCCGACGTCCCACAGTTACCTGGAACTCCAGTTCTACACGCAACGGGGCAGTCTGTTCTCGGCGACCTACGTGCCGCCGACCGCGCTCGCCTCCATCTCGTACGTGGAGGAGTCCTCGACCGGTGGCTCCACGGTCGAGGTCCCGCTCCTCGACGGGGCGACCTCCTTCCAGGAGGGAGGGAACGCCACGATCGTGAATTGGACCTGGACCATCGACGACCTGACGACCCCGGGCCCGGCGACGCTCGCGTACGGGGCGGAGGTCGAACTCCCCACCCTTGCGACGACCGATACCTATTCCGCGGAGCTCGCGGTCACCAACAGCCTCGGGCTCTTCGGGGTCAGCGTGACGATCGACTTCCAAGGCTAGACGCCCGGGCCTCGGGGGGCCTTCCCTCTAGGGAAACAGCACGATGAACGCGATCGCGGTCGCCGCGACGAGCCCGAGGGAGTGCAGGATCCCGTAGCGGGCCCGCCCTTCCGTGAACGCTCCGATGATCGCACCGGTGCCGAGCGCGTTGATGAGCATCAGCTCGAAGAATCGCTCCTTCAGTCCGGCGACGCTCAGGCGGGGCACCACGACCGCCGCCTTGGTCGAGGTATGGCTGAGCGGGTTGCCCAGCCCCAGGAACGAGATGTTGAGCGTGCCGAGTTCCGGCGCGATGTAGAGGAGCGCGAACAGGACCGCCATGAGCACCCCGAACGCGATGTAGACCACCGCGACCGGCAGCATCAGCTGCTTCTCGCGCTCCTCCTCGATCTTGACGAAGTCGTCCATGTCCTTCGCGGCCCGGTACACGACCGTGGCGGTCTCGCCACCGACCGACGTCGCGTCGGCGACCAGGCTGGCGTAGCGCGAGATGAGGGTGCTCTGCATCGGCAGCACCATGTCGCGCAGGATGACCTCGAAGGGCCGCCCCAACCGGACCCCGTCCGCCGCGATTCGGAGGTGCTTTGAGAGGATGTTGGAGGAGGTCTTCGACAGCTCGACCACCGCCTTGGCCGGATCGATCCCGCCGCGCATCGCGTCGGCCATCTCGAAGAGGAACTGCGCGAAGGCGCGTTCGTACGCCCGGATCCGGTTCATCTCGCGGCGCGCATCGATGCCGAACGCGGTCAGCGCGATGAAGATCGCGATGATGAACACCAGGTCGAAGGCGTACGGGGGCAGGTTGGGGGTCGTGTAGACGTAGTCGAGCGCGACGAGGATGAAGATGAACGCCGCCGCGAGCGGGAGGTAGAGGTCGAAGTACTGCCGCTTGACCGGGTGGGTCGCGAAGTACCGACGGAACGTGAACCGGGTCGTTTGCTTGAGGAAGAGGATGTACCCGCCCACCGCCGCGCCGGAGATCGCCGCCGCGATCCCGAGGTAGAGGAGGATCGT
>JASHVP010000177.1 GCA_030044475.1 Thermoplasmata archaeon
TCGCGGGCCGTTCGCAGGCCGTTGTGTCCCACGAACGCGCTCACGAAGACGACGCGACGGAAGCCGACCCGCTTCGCCCCCGTGAGCTCCTGCATGGAGCCGTCGCCCGCGAACGCGGCCCGATCCGGCCCGACGCCGCCGAGCCCGCGCAACACCGCCTCGTACGCCCGCGGGTCGGGCTTGGCCGCCCCGAGCTCGCACGAGAAACCGACGAACGAGAACCGGCGGGCCAGCGGGGAGGTCGACCATCCGCGAACCTCCAGCTCGTCGCAGTTGCTGAGCAGGCCGACGCGCACGCCGCGTTCGCGCAGCTCGTCGAGCGCGCGGAGCACCTCCGGACGCGGGGCGGCCAGCGCGCGCGCGGTCCCCCGGCCGATCTCCTCGGCGATCTCCTCGAGCAGCGCGGACGGCGTCGGAACCCGATGGGCCTGGCCGAAGCGCCGAATCCACTCGACGACCGGAGGGTCGGTGCGGACGAGCCGGTCGGGAAGCGTCGACGCCCAATAGTCGGCGAACGGGGCCCGCGGCACGCCCAGCCGGTCCGCGATGTGGTCCGCGCGGTGGAACGACGGGGGCCGAAACTCCTCGGGGTCGACGAGGGTGTGGAACAGGTCCAGCACCACCGCCTCGATCGGCGCCTCATCGGGGACACGGGCCGTGACCATTCGACCGGACGGACCTCTTCCTGCGGAGCGGCGCTCGGCGGGCGGTTTCCCGCCGGGCACGGAGCCACCGGCAGTCGGCGGCCAACGTATATAGGCGCGGGGACCCCATTCGACCCCGATGGCCGGACGACCGTCGACCGGGTCCGGAGCACCCGCCTCCCTGCGCGTCGAGGTGCTGAAGGAGCTCCAGGCGATCCTCGACAACCGCGACGTGCGCGACCGGATTGACCGGGGGCCACTCGCCGAGACCCGGGGCAAGGAACACTGGGTCCTGCATCTGCTCCTGCGGGCCGCCGAGATCGACCAGGTCCACCTCGACACGCTGATCGGGACCTCGTACTCGAACACCCTCGCCCGCCTGCAGGCGATCGAGGACCGGCTGCAGCGGGTGGAGGCCACTGGCCAGGGACTCGGCGACGAGCTGCGGTCGCGATTCGACGGGATGGAGGGCGTCCTGGTCGAGCGGCTCTCCAAGGAGATCTCCCAGGGGATCGACCGGGCGTCGACGAAGGTCGGCGCCGACCTGTTCGCCAACCTCGACCAGAAGTGGAAGCCCGTGGGCGAGTCGATCGAGGCGTTCGCGCAAGGGTCGCACCAACTGACGAAGGACCTCTCCGACACCTATCGGGTGGCCACCCAGAGCCGACTGCTCCTCAACGAGAACGCGCGTCGGATCATCGACCTCGGACGCGACCTGGTGGCCCTCGAGGAGAGCCTCAAACTCGCGCTCTCGAAAGTGCTGCAAGAGGCGCTCGAGCCGCTCGAGGAGCGGATCGCGGCGCTCGAGGGCCGGCTCGGCGCCGCCGAGGAAGCGAACGGCGCGAAGGCGGCCTCGGAGCCCCCGGGCGGGCTGTAGCGGCGCGTCGATGCGACTGTCGCGACGCCATCCGCGGTATCGGAGTCTCGTCGTCCGCGCCGGCCTCGCCCGGGCCGCTCGCTCCGGCCTCGTGGTCCCGGAGGGTCTCATCGCGCAGGGTCGGGGCGAGGCGTTCGACTACCTCCTCGGCGAACGGACGACCCCGAGCGCCCGCCGGGCGGAGCGGGCCGCGGCCGAGTGGCTCCGGGCCGCCCGCCATCCGGTCGTCAGCGTGAACGGGAACGTCGCGGCCCTCGCCGCGCGGGAGGTCGCCGAACTCGCCCGCGCGGTGCCGGGGCTCGCCGTGGAGGTCAACCTGTTCCACCGTACTCCCGGCCGCGCCCGGACGGTCGCGGCGGCCCTCCGGGCGGCCGGCGTGGTCGAGGTGCTCGGGGTCCGCCCCACGGCGAGGATCCCCGGACTCCCGTCGGACCGCGGCCTCGTCGACCGCGCCGGCATCTACCGGGCGGACGTCGTCCTCGTGCCGCTCGAGGACGGCGACCGGGCGGAAGCCCTCCGGGCGTTTGGGGCTCGGGTCATCTCGATCGACCTGAACCCGCTGTCCCGGACGAGCGAGGCGGCCGACCTCCCGATCGTCGACGAGCTGGTCCGGGCGCTGTCGGAGATCGCGGCCCACGCCCGCCGGTGGGACCGCGCCCCTCGGCGGCCGCGCCTCCGTCGGTTCGACGCCGAGCGGTCCCGACGAGCCGCCCTCGCAGCGATCTCCCGTCACCTCACGCGCCGGGCCGCGGGTCGCTGGCGGCGGCCCGCACCGCCGCGGTGAGTCGGCGCGCGACCTCCTCGAGGAAGCGACCGTCGCTCGCGTCGAACGCACCGACCTCGTTGCCGTCCACGTCGATCTCCCCGACGACCGACGCACCGTCCCGAATCGGGACCACGATCTCGGCCCGCGTCTCGCGAAAGCACGCGAGGTACTCCGGATCCGATCGGACGTCGGTCACGATGACCGTGGCATCGTCCCGGACCGCCCGGCCGCAGACTCCCCGGGAGATCGGGATCCGGGTGTGCTCCGTCGCCGCCGGCCCGTCCCAGGCGTCCAGGACGAGCTCGGCGCCCTCGACGCGGTAGACCCCGACCCATCGGTACGTCCGGACGTCGGACCGCAGGAAGCGGCAGACCTCCTGCAGCGCCGCCCGGCCCGCGAGCCGGCCGACGATCGACTCCACCTGGAGGAGCGCCGGCGTCGCGGCGCGCGGGAAGATCGTCACGCCGGCTCCGGGGGGCAGGCGGGAGGAGCGCCGAGGGGGAGAGTTTCCGCCGGGACGGGCCGGCCGCCCGCGGCGTTTGAACTCCCGAGGCGTATTCCGCCACGAGCTTTCCAGACTCGCGCCGTACCGGACTGAGCCACCTCGGCACGCCCGGGTCGGACGACGGGGAACGGGCGATAAGCTTAGCGGAGCCGGGAGGGGCCGGTCAGTCGCGGAGCGGGTACCACCGGCAGCTGGCGCAGCCGAACGCCCGCTCTTCCCCCGGGATCATCGCGCCGCAGCTCGGGCACGCGACCGGGGCCGCGACCGAGAGCGAGAGGCAATCGAAGCACTTGCCGCCGCGTCGATCGTCGGGGAGCAGGACCAGGTCCTTGCCGCAGTAGAGACATCGCGCGTACCGCTCGTCGGCCGCGTCGAAGTTTCGACTGTCGGAGAACAAAAGCATTCGGCGGCTCCCACCATGCGGGAGGTACATAACACCTCGCGCGTCGCACCGGTTCCGGCGCGCCGGCGACGTGCGCTACGGCTCCTTCCAGCGCGCTTTCACGGCGGCGATGACGAATAACGCGATGGCGAATCCGCCGAGTACCGCCCAGTCGATCGTCGCGGTCGCGTTCGAGAGCGGCTGGAGGTGGACGGCGCCCTGGACCAGCTCCGCGGCGTACGTCGTGGGGCTGAATCGGGCGATCGTCTGCGCCCATCCCGGGAGCGCCGAGAGCGGGTAGTAGACCGGCGGGAGGACGGTGAGCATGAGGGAGATGAGGGGCGAGAAGAGGAACGTCTCGCGCACGTCCTCGAAGTAGGTGGCGAGCGTGAACGCGAGGGCGATGGCGAAGCACCAGATCAGGAGGAGGGTCGCGGTCAGGATCGCCACGCTGCTGACCGTGGCGAACCCCTCCAGGAAGAAGATCACGACGAAGACCCCGAGCCCGGGGAGCGAGTAGACCAGCTCACTGAGCGCCATTCCGGCGACGTAGATCGGCGCCTCGACCGGCGAGGCGACGACGATGTCCTGGAATTTGAGGTCGTGTCGGTAGTGCGTCAGGTCGGACTGGAGTCCGGTCCCGACGGAGAGCATCGTCAGGATCATCCCGCCGGTGACGCCGTACGCGAGATAGACGCCGTGCGAGATGACGGTGATGAAGAAGAGGAACGAGAGCGGCGAGGCGAGTAGGTTCACCAGATAGAGCGGTTGCGTGCGGATCGGGATGACGCCGTTCAGGTAGACCAGGGTGAACAGGGACCGGAGGCGATGGCGCTCGGTCATGCCTTCGCCGTGACCTCGCGCTCGTCGTCCTCCCCGTTCGCGGGCGTGTCCTCCTCGATCGGGCGACCGACCACGTCGAGGAAGATGTCCTCCAGGCTGACCGGACCCATCGACAGGCGCAGCCCCTTCTCGAGCGCCCGGCGGGCCAGCTCCCGCGCCTCCGGTTCCCGAGTGAACACCAGATAGCCGCCCTCGATCGACGAGACCTGGCCGTACGGTTCGAGGTCGCTCCGGGGAATCGCCCCCTGGATCGTGACCCGGTACGGGTACCGCACGCGGGCCCGCAGGTCGGCGGGCGCCCCCTCGAGGACCAACTGGCCGCGCTCGATGAGGGCCAAGCGGCTGGAGAGCGCCTCGGCCTCGTCGAGATAGTGGGTCGTCAGCACGATGGTCCGGTGCTCCCGGCTCGCGCGGCGGATCGACTGCCAGACTTCCCGCCGGGCCAGCGGGTCGAGGCCGGTCGTCGGCTCGTCCAGGAAGAGCAGGTCGGCGTCCGACCCGAGCACCATGGCGCAGAGGGTGCGACGCCGGACCCCGCCGGACAGCCGGGAGACGAGACGATGGCGGAACTCGCCGAGGGAGAGCTCGTCGATGACCGCGTTGGTCCGACGATGGGCCTCGACCGCGTCGAGGCCGCGCATCTTGAGGTACAGATAGATCACCTCCTCGACCCGGAGGAAGTAGAGGGGCCGGGACTCCTGCGGCACACACGCGATGCGGGCCCGGATGGTTCGCTCGCCCCGGGTCACGTCCTCGCCGAGGACACTCAGCGTCCCCGACGTCGGCTCCAGCTGGGTCGCTGCGATCCGGATGAACGTGGTCTTGCCCGCCCCGTTCCGGCCGATCACGCCGTAGACCCCGCCCGTCGGGACATCGAGGGTGAGGTCGACCAGGGCCGGAGTGCGCGAGGCCGATTTCGGGTAGATCTTGCGGAGGTGGCGGGCGGAGATGGCTGAACCCATGAACGGCGGCCGAGCGCCGCGGCGTTCTTAACCCGGCGTCCGAACCGTCAGCTCAGGACCTCGGCGAGACGCCCGGCCGCCCGGGCGTGCTTCAACTCCTGGGCGATCCTCCGGCCGGTCGAGAGGTCCGGCGCGATGAGGTCCGAGTACGGGCTCCCGGAGACGAACAGGTTGGTCCCGGCGACGATGCGCGTCGAGATCTCGAACACCTTGTACTCGAGCTCCTCCGTCATGATCCCCTCGACGCAGAACGGTCCGACCATCCCTCCGAAGAGCTCGATCGACTTCTCGACGATCCGCGCGGCGACCTCGAATGCCTTCGGGAGCAGCGACTCGCGGAGGATCACCGGCACGTTGCCGGTGACGACGAACGTCGGCCGGAGGCCCGCTCGCAGGAGCTCCTCCTGCGCGCCGAGCTTGTAGAGCTCGTCGATGTTCGCCTCGTCGCGTCGGTCCATCCCGAGCAGCTCGAGCGAGCCGGTCCCCACGCGATACCCGCCGTCCGAGATCGGCGAGTAGAAGAAGTGCATGTAGTACCGCGTGCCGAGGACGTACTCCTGGATCACGTACGGCCCGGTCGGATGGAAGTCGGCCAGGGCCTCCCGGTTCTTCGCCAGGAAGAACCCCTTCCCGCCCTTCGCCCCGTAGTACTTCACGATCACCGGACCATCGACCTCGGACGCATCGGCGTACCGATTCGGCATCGGCACCCCGGCGGCCTCGAGCCATTCGCGCTCCTTCTCCCGGTCGGATTCCCACCCCAGGACCGCCCGATTGCCGAACACCGGCACGTCGAGGGCGCCGAACGCCTCTGGACCGAGGTACTCGACGAACGATCCGTGGGGGACGATCACCGCCCCCGCGTCGCGTAACGGGGACTCGAGCGTCGGGAGGTCGCGGACCCTCGGCACCGAGAGGAACCGATCGGGCCGCGCGAGCGGAAAGGCGTCGTAGAACCGGGGCGGTTCCCCCACGCAGAGCCCGATGGCGCCCAATCCCTCGATGCGGGCTCCGTGGAAGATCTGGAGGGACGAGTGGGAGCACAGGGTCGCGATCGACGGCGATCGACCCACGACGCTGGCAAGGCGCTCGTCGGTCGAGAGCCGGGGCCCCATTACGGGACCGAGCGGGAGGCTTTCATAGCCTTTGCGAGACGCCGGGCGGCGGGTCAGGCGGCCGCGCCGCCGTCGTCGAGTTCCCAGTACCAGCGGACTCGCCGGGAGCCGGTCTCGGAGAGTCGCCGCCGCAACTCGGCGGGAACGTGGGGATCGCGGAGCAATCGACGGATCTCCTCGGTCCCGCCGGTCCCGAACCGCTCGCCGAGTCCGGCGGCCTCGAGCAGCGGTCGCACGGCCGTGGCGGGATACTGCCAGCTCTCCTCCTTCCGCCGGACCGCCACGCCCCGGGTGCCGGGCAGGCGGTGGACCCCGAGGTCCTCCGCGGCGCGATGCATCTCCTCGGCCGTCCGGCGCAGCTCGGACTCGAGCCGGTGCTCCTCCTGGCGGAGGCTCTCGAATCGGTCCACGAGCGTCCGGAGGCGGCCGGACTCCTCGGAGGCGACCTCCCGGAACTCCGGACATCGGGAACGAAAGTCGCACCGGGCGCACTGAGGTCCGGGGGTCGGCTCGAACGCCTCCGCGCGAATCCCGTCGACGACGGTCCCCAATCGGGCGTTGAGATCCTGCAGCGACTCCGGACTCCGGGGCGGGGACCGGTGCGGGGTGAGCGACCTCAGGTGGTAGAGCGTCAGCCGCTCGACCGGTTCGGCGTAATTGCTCTCGACCAGGACCTGGTAGAGGGAGAGCTGGTCGGAACCGCGGGCGTCCTCCCGGCTCAGTTCGCGCGACGTCTTGTAGTCGACGACCTCGAGACCGCCGTCCGGGGTACGGTCGATCCGATCGACGTAGCCGTGGATCGGGATCCCCTCCCACTCCGCCTGGAGATGTTCTTCCACCGACACCGGTCGGGGTGGCTCGCGAACGAGCCGCTGGTAGTACCGGAGGAGGAGGTCCCGCCCCAGGGTGCGATAGCGCTCCTCTTCCTCGGGGGAGACGTATCCGTCGGAGAGCCAGCTCCGGTCGTACAGTGCGAGCAACTCCTCCCGAGTGAGCGGCGGACGTCCCCCCCCGACGGCCCCGCGCGCTCCCCACTCGTCCAACGTCCGCTGCGACTCCCCTTCGGGGGTCCGTCGCGTCGCGGGCACGACATACGGCCGGACCAGGGCCTCCAGAACGGAGTGGACGACCCGGCCGAACGTGAAGTATCCGCGCGGGACCTCCGGCAGACGGTCCACGTAGAGGAACTTCCACCGGAGCGGGCACTCGAGGTAGGTGCGCGACGACGAGTAGCTCAGTGGACCGATCGCGGCCACGGCGGTCGACCGCGGGGTCCGTTATCTCCTTTGAGGGGTCGCGACCGAACCTCGCCGAACCGGAGCGACCGAAGCCGCTGGCGACCCCGACCGCTAGTGCCCGGCCGCGGCGGCGTCGACCGCGACCTTCTCGCCGGTCTCGGTGGGCAGCGCCGCGCGCGCCTGCGGGTTCGTCAGGTTCTTCGGCAGGCCGAGGAGGTCGAGGAGCTCCTTGTAGTGGTTGCGGATCGTCACGGGGGTGACGTTCGCCACCGCGGCGATCCGGTCCTGGCTCCGCGGCTCGCCCATCAGGTTCGACGCGATGTAGATGATCGTCGCGAGGATCCCGTTCGGGAGGACCCCGCTCGTCGAATAGACCTGTTCGACCTGCTCGAGCAGGGAGAGGACCTTCTGGCGGACCTCCTTCGAGAGATTGAGGTCCTGGGTGAACCGGACCAAGTAGTCCCGGGGCTCGACCGGCTTCAGGCCGAGCTTGAGCTCGCGAGCCAACAGCGTGTACGCGCGTCCCACCTCGATCTTGGTCGCCTTGGAGTGGGCGATGATCTCCTTCATCGTCCGCGGGACATGGCACTGCCGGCACGCGGCGTAGACGCTCGCGGCGACGAGCGCCACGATCTTCTTGCCGCGCGTCGCCTTGTGCTCGAGCGCGCGACGGTAGATGTACGTCGCCGACTCCTTGACCTCCCGAGAGAGGCCCAAGACCCCGGCGAGCCGGTTCAGCTCCCCGAGCGCGACCACTAGGTTGCGCTGATGGGTGCGGGCCGCCCGGAGTCGGTGGTTGAGCTTGCGGAGGTGGTAGAACTTCAGCGACGTGTTCCGGGAGAGAGAGTTCCCCTGGAAGTCGCGAGTGGGAACCCCGATCTCGCTGAACAGGCCCTTGTCCGGCATCAACGGGGAGATGACCGGGCCCCAGCCGCGCGCCTCCCGCCCCGTGTCCTCCTTCGAGCCGCGCTGGCCCCGATCGCTGACGAGGGCGCTCTGGTCGACGACCAGGCCACAATCCGCGCAGACGATTTCCCCGCGGATCTCGTCGCGGATCAGATGCGTCGACCCACAGTTGGGGCAGACGTCGGACTCGGGGGCAGAAACGGTCGGGGGCGGGACGGTGGCCGCCGCCGGGGAGAGCCGCGTCGCCGTCTTGGACTTGGGGGTCCGGGCTCGGGGAGACGCCGAGGAGGGGGTGGTAGGCTTCATATCTTCTACGGCGGGCTAATCGGTGGCCTGTATTTATAGATTGGTCCGCCCAGTGTAACGGTTGTTACATACAGTTGTGACACCGTGAGCGAGCGTAGCACGGCTCCGAAGAAGTCCGTCGCCGGACCCCGATGGGGGAGGTGCCACTTCGGGGAGTTGGCGCGCCGTGGCGCGAATCGGGACCCGACTCGCGGAGCCCCGCTGCGGGAGGGAGCCCCCGGGGGACATGGCGGCTCACGCGCGCGGGACCGCTCGCGACTACGCTGGGGTCGCCGTGAACACGCACCCGCGCGTCGCGTGCTTCGTCGGGTCCGGCTTCGTAACCTCCCATCGCTGACCGAGCCGGGCCTCCAGGATCGCGCGCAGCAGCTGGGGGCACATCACCCGACCGATTTCCGGGGAGTCGGTCGTGCACGCGAAGCAACCGGTCACCTGGAGGGTGAGCGGACGGTCGCGCACCACGGCGAGATGCCCCATCGTGTGCCGGTCGTAGTATTGGGAGATCGACCGAGCGACCTCCTCGGGCGTGCGACCCGAGACCTCGTCCGCGATCTCCCGTCCCAGCTGGCGGGCGATCGTCTCGATGAGCTCGGGGAGGTGGAGGCGGAACTCCTTCACGCCGGACGCTCGCATCCCGAGCTGGGCGATCTCCTTGAGGCGCTGGAACGGCACCGCCTCGCGTCCCGCCACCACCGGCAGGGCCGCGTCGAGCGGATTCTCCATCTCGACGAACCGTGCCTCCGCGCGCGTCGCTGGCGTCCACAGCCGGCGGTGATACTCCCGCGCCAGCTGCACGAACATCGGGGCGGACGACCAGAGCGCGACCTGGTCTTCCCCGGAGGTCCCGAGCCCGTCCTCCCCCGAGACGAAGACGAGCGCGCCCGACCGGTCGATCACCACCGCGCGGTTCGCCACGGGTCCTGGGGAGTGGCGCAGGTCGGCGAAGTGGGCGAAATGCTTCGCCTCGCCGAGGTTCGAAGGGTAGACCTCGGTCACGAGGCGGACCTTCACGCCGCGGGTGGAGGCGTCGCGGAGCACCCGGTCGATCCCCCCGTCGATCATCGCCGACAGCGAGAGGCCGCCGGCGCTCACCAGGATTCGGCGTTGCGCGGTCCCGATCCGCTTCCGCAGGAAGCGGCGGATCGTGTCCCGGCCCTCCAGCACGGCGAACTTCCGCGGGTCGCGCTCGTCGAACTCGGTGCGGCCCTCCTCCCATTCGGCGAGGACCTTGCGGCGGCTCTCCTCGAGCCGTCGCACCCGGTCCGCGGCCCGGCGGATGAACTGGTCGACGAGCTCGTCGGGCGGGAGCGCCTCGAACCGGCGGGGTCGGGTCCCGCTCGCCCGCAGCAGCCCTTCGCTCGTCAGTTGCTTGATGAACCGGTAGGCCTCGACGCGGTTCACCGCCGAGAGCCGCGCCAGCTCGCTCGCGGTCTGCGGACCGGCCCGGCACGCGGCGAGGTAGACGCGTGCGCCCTTCTCCGGCACCCCGTGCTCGGAGAGGAGATCGAGCAGGCCGGACCCCGTCCGCCCCACGGGAATTCGATGGCCGGACGCGATAAAAGGAGGCAGGTGGGCGTCGGAGGGGCCCGCGCCGTCAGAGGGCGGCCTGGAAGTCCTCGATCGTGAGGGGATACTCGACCTCGGCGCCCCCGGCGCGCGCCCGGAGGACCTCTCGCGCGAGCAGCCAGTACACCGTCGCGAGCGCGACCCGTCCCTTGTTGTTCGCCGGGATGACGAGGTCGACGTTGCGCGTCTCGTTGTTGACGTCGCAGAGGCCGACGACCGGCACGCCGATCCCGACGGCCTCGCTCAACGCCTGCTGGTCGGTCGCCGGGTCGGTCACGACGAGGACCTTCGGCTCGAAGTATTCCGCGAGGTTCGGATTGGTGAGGCACCCGGGGACGAACCGCTCGGCGAAGGAGACCGCTCCGATCGTCTTGGCGAAGACCCGGACCGGCTTCTGGCCGTACTGGCGCTGCGAGACGACGAGGATCCGGTCCGCCGGGAGGCGGGCCAAAAACTTCGCGGCCAAGCGGATCCGTCGGTCCGTCTCGCGGACGTCGAGGACGTGCAGCCCGTCGAATCGGACCTTGTAGACGAACCGGCGCATCGACGCCGATTTCTGTTGGGTCCCGATGTGGACCCCCGACGTCAGGTACGTGTCCTCGGGGACGAGCAGCTCGCCGGGTCGGATGTCCTGACCGTCGGCGGTCGAGGCGGTCGGCTCCGCCAGCGTCTCGTCGTCGGGCACTTCGCTACCTCGAGGTGGCGCGGCCGAGCCGCAGGAGTTCATTTAGCTTTGCCACCCGCTCTCCGCCGAGGACGCCGCATTTCAAGCCGCGCGCGCCGATCGCGACGGCCACGTGGGTGAGCCACCCCTCGGGCACCTCCCCGGAGCGGTGGGACGCGATCGTCGCCTGCTCGGCCGCCCGGGCGCGGTCGACGGTCCGGAAGGTGTCCGTCAGCGTGCCGACCTGGTTGACCTTGATCAGGATCGAGTTCGTGGCCCCCACGGCGAGCCCGCGCTCGAGGCGAGCGACCTCCGTGGTGTAGAGGTCGTCCCCGATGATCAGGGCCCGGTCGCCCACGGCGCGGGTGAGCCGGGCGAAGCCGTCGAAGGCCTCTTCGTCAAACGGATCCTCGACGTACCGCAATCCGAACCGGTCGACCAGCCCGGCCACGAAGCCGACCTGGCCCTCCGTGTCGAGCGTCTGCTCCCGGTACCGGTACTTCCCGTCGGCGAAGAATTCGCTCGCGGCCAGATCGATCCCGGGGTGAACGGGGGTGCGGAGCTCGTCCCGTACGGCCGCACACGCCGCCGCCAGGATCTCGAGGGCCTCGACGTTCCCGATCGCCGCGACCCACCCGCCCTCGTCCCCCCGCCCGAGCGCCCGGGTCGGGTACCGTCGGTGGAGCTCCTCGCCGACGTGCCGGTGAACGGCGATCGCGGCGCGGACCGACTCCTCGGGTGACGGGGCGTCGGCGAAGGCGATGAATTCCTGGATGTCGGGGCCCCCGATCGCGTGGCGGCCGCCGTTGAGACAGTTGCCAACGATCGCCGGGAACTTCGTTCCCTCGACCCCCGGTCGGGCGAGGACCGACCAGAGCGGCCGGCCCGCCTCGCGCGCGTGGGCCAGCGCGCTCGCGACGGACGCCGCGGTCGCCGGGTTGCCGCCGACCCGGGAGAAGTCCGACGTTCCGTCCGCGGCGTGCAGGGCGGCGTCGACCGACGCCTGGTCCGCCGCGTCGACGCCGACCAGCGCCGGCGCGACCCGGGACCGGAAGGTGGCGATTCCCGCGGAGACTCCGCCGGGCGGGAACGGTTGGACCTCGTGCGCCCCGGTGCTCGCCCCGCTGGGGGCGCCGGCCCGCCCCGACGCCCCGGTCGCGAGCTCGACCGTGACCTCGACGGTCGGGCTCCCGCGACTGTCGTAGATCGCGTCGATCGCGGCGCTCCGGATGCGGCTCACGGACCCTCGACGAACTCCACCAGGACCCCCCCGAACGCCGACGGGTGAGCGAACCCCACACGGCGGCCCCGAGCCCCCGGTCGGGGTACCCGGTCGACGACCCGCTCGTTCCGGCGCATCAGGTCGGTCAGGGCCTCGGCGACGCTCGGGACCCGGTAGGCGACGTGATGCACCCCCTCGCCCCGCGCGGCCAGGAACTTTCCGACGGCGGAGTCCGGGGCGAGCGGGGCGACCAGTTCGAGGTGGGTCGCTCCGGCGGAGAGGAAGGCGACCCGGACCCGCTGCGACGGCACGTCCTCGGGCGGAGCGTCGGGACCTCCGAGGAGCGGCGCCCAGCGGCGGAGCGCGACGTCCAGGTCCGCCACCGCGACGCCGACGTGGTCGAGTTGCATGGTGCTCCTCAGAACGCCCGCGACGCCGGCTGCTCGCCGAACTCCCGTCGCCAGACGTCCGCGATCTCGCCGAGCGTGGCGGCCTCCCGGACGGCCCGGAGCACGTGCGGCATCACGTTCTCGCCGTTCCGGGTGGCCCGCTCGAGCTCGGCGAGGG